>JAGAUF010000047.1 GCA_017620885.1 Muribaculaceae bacterium | reverse complement strand
TCTGAATGTTTTCTTGTAAAGATGAAGAACGGGGACAAATATGTGTTGGGGTGCGAGAACTGCGGGGAGATGAGGGAATATATAGATAAGCTGCTATAATACAGCGAATCGGGAAGAATAGGGAGAGAATCGGAACAAAATCGGGAGAATCGAGACGAATAGGGACAGAATCGGAACAAAATAAAAAAAGGCAATTGTCCGATTATAACAACTGCCGAAAAATGTGTCCGAGATGAGAGTCGAACTCACACGCCCAAACGGGCACTACCCCCTCAAAGTAGCGCGTCTACCAATTCCGCCACCCGGACATTACCTCGTTACCGAGGATCGGCTTTAAAATCTTAGAGCGAAAAACGGGACTCGAACCCGCGACCCCAACCTTGGCAAGGTTGTGCTCTACCAACTGAGCTATTTTCGCAAATGCAATGCACGGATGCCGTCGTAGGCATCGATGCTTAGTTTGAGCGAAAAACGGGACTCGAACCCGCGACCCCAACCTTGGCAAGGTTGTGCTCTACCAACTGAGCTATTTTCGCATTAACTTTAAAGCCGTAAACTTTCAGTGTTCTATTTGCATCCGAGCCATTGTCTCGTTTGCGAGTGCAAAGTTACAACTAATTTTCTCTCCCGCCAAATTTTTTTGCATCTTTTTTATAACTTTTTTTCGACACATCACCTAACCTCTTCATTCTCAATATTATCTATTTCTTGACTAAATACAAAAATGACGGTATAAAAACAAGCGGCTGCACCCGGCAGTCGCCTGTTCTTATCTTTTCCCCGGCGTACATGGCAGTTTACAGAATCAAAATTTACGCGCGAGGAAATTATGAAACACAGAATCACAGGTAATGACATCATCTTTATCGCGAACGTCACGTCGCAAACGGTCGATGTCGGTCTGTTGCCCTTTCTTCTTTCCAGCAAAGCCATAGTGAAAAACAAGAATTAACGCGGTGATGACCACAAATATCGTCATCACCGTCACAACATCAAGTATAAAGATCATAAATGTGTGCATAGCCTTTAAGAAATTATCAAGAGCAATTATCTATGTATGGTGGTCTTTAACCTTAAAGTAATATTCAAACAAACTGAACCTACCAAAAGTGCGATGGGAACGAGTTAATTATGATTAATTAGCAAACAAACAAATTTTTTAGCCAACGCATCAAACCATTTGCGCAGTTGTATTGTTGAAAGATAAACGCACGAAAAACATATTGCCGAATACATCCGTATGACTTGTTTCGGCATTCAATAAACAGACTTTTTACCAAATTAAAACCCAAAGGAACTATGAAAAAGACAATTTTATTGTTGGCAGCGCTGATGACGCTGACACTCGGATGGGCTCAGAAGACCCCCAAGAACGAATTAAACTTGCTTAAGAGTTTTCTGAACAGCCAAGCGGCCAAAGGAGGCACGAATGCAGAAGCTCTACAAATCACCGACATCAACAATCCCTCAACATGGCCCGGCATCACCCTGAATGCTGACGGCAGTGTTAAGAGCATCCAATGGAGCGGCAAGAATCTTGCCGGCAACCTCAACCTCAATGGCTTCAAGAATCTCACTGACATCGACTTCAGCGGAAATCTTCTCATATCGGCCAATCTCGCAAACAATCCCGCACTTCAGAATGTCAATCTGAGTAAAAACAGAATTATGTCGGTCAATATTTCCAATTGTCCGGCCGTTACTAATCTGAAACTCAATCGCAATCACCTTTCCACATTGGAATTGGCTGCGTTTCCCGCTTTGAAGAGCCTGAATATCGCCGGCAACCGCATCGTTGCGCTCGACGTTTCCAACATCCCCACACTCGAAACACTTAACGCGACGGCCAACGGTATGGTCGAGCTCAAGGTGGAGGGATGCACGAGCCTTAAGAATCTCTATGGCGGCTCCAACAAGCTCAAAGAACTTGAAATAGCAGGGCTCACTTCGCTGAAGAATCTTAACCTTACCGGCAACCGTCTCCAGAATTTCTATATCGGCAATCTTCCCTCACTGTTCACGCTTATGATAGGCGACAATCATCTCGACAAACTCGCTATCCAGAACTGTAACATGCTGACCGATGTCTATGCTGCATACAACGATTTGACTGCTGTAAGCTTTGAAAACTGCCCGAAACTGATGTGGCTCGACTTTGAATGGAACGACCTCGAATCGTTCACGCTCACGGGTCAGAGTACTCTTCAGCGCGTCAATCTGGCCAACAACCAGCTGAACGAGGTAAACCTGAGCTTCAACCCCAATCTTCAGTATGTCAATGTGGCAAACAACGAGCTGCTGAATTCACTCATTCTTGACGCCGACACGAACCTTCAGCAGGTAGTAGGCGAATATGATGACTGGGGCGACTAAACAAGACATAGTTCTCTACTTCATACCGAAAGCGCCGTTGGCTCCGTGCCGGCGGCGCTTTTACTTTGTTTTACACGGTTGCAAGAGCAGTTGGGAAATTTGTATAGAAGAGAAAAATTTAGTAATTTTGTAACTTGAAGAAAAATGCCCGGACAAGGGGAAACAATGAGACGAAAACTGATAGCAGACGGAGGATCGACAAAAGTGGAATGGGTTCTTCTTTCTCCCGGAGGAGTCGTTGAAGCACACTTCTCGGATGAAGGGTTGAACGCCCTTCTTGCGACGCGCGAGGAGGTGGAAGCGGCATTTGCAAAAGCAAGAGAACGCATTTCAGAATACGATGCTCCGGAAGAGATATATTTCTATGGCGCCGGGTGCGCGACGGAGGAGATTTGCCGGAAGATAGAAGACGCATTGCTGCACGTATGGCCTGAGGCGAAAGTAAGCGCCGCTTCGGATTTGCTCGGTGCAGCACGGTCGTTGCTGGGACATCGCCGCGGCATAGCGTGCATTCTCGGCACGGGAAGCAATTCTTGCCTATATGATGGAGAGAATATCGCGATGAACGTACCTTCGCTCGGATATGTGCTTGGCGATGAAGGGAGCGGTGCGGCACTCGGGAAGCGTCTCGTGGCAGATGTGTTCAAGCATCAACTTCCGGAGACTGTGCGGAAACGATTCCTCGACAAATACGGGCTTACGCTGAGCGACATACTTGACAAAACCTACCGCAAGAGCGCTCCTAACAGATTTTTAGCGTCATTAGTACCCTTTCTGAAGGAGAATCTCTGGAATCCTTACATATATTCGCTGGTGCATCAAGAGCTGCGCCGGTTTGTTAAACGCAACGTGGCCATGTATGACGGCGCGCGATCATTGCCGGTGTGCTTCACAGGGTCAATCGCGAGTGTCTTCCACGACATATTGAAGGATGCGATGGCGAAGGAGGGATATAAAGCGGATACAATCACAAAAAGCCCTATGGATGGGCTGATAGCTTATCATGGTGAAAAATAGGAAATTATATACAGCATTTTATATTTTTGCGGCAGCAGGAATGATGATGAGCTGCGGGCTTCAAATGGATGCCCGTTCGGAATATTGGGAACAGAAGGTGAGTCTCTTCGACAAATTGCCTGTCCATGAAAATGACATCATCTTCTTGGGCAATTCTATCACTGACGGAGGGGAATGGCAGGAACTTTTCCAGATGGAGAACGTAAAAAACCGTGGCATCTCGTCAGACGTCATCGACGGCGTTCAGGCCCGTCTGGAGCAAGTAACATCGGGACATCCTCAGAAGATATTTCTTCTTATCGGTATCAACGACGTAAGCCATCACCTTGGCGTTGAAAAGATTGCGGCGAAATATGAGAAACTTGTGAAGGAGATACGCCGCCGGACACCCGATACGCGGCTCTATATCCAGTCAATAATGCCTATCAACAACGATTTTGCACGCTACAAGAATCTGAAAGGGGAAGAAAAGACGGTCACAGAGCTGAACAAACGTATAAAAAAAATTGCTGAAAGGAACGGAGCCGAATACATTGACCTCTGGCCGGCTTTGGCCGACGCCTCCGGCAAGTTGAAACGGGAATATACCAACGACGGTCTGCACCTCACCGGCGACGGTTACAAAGCATGGATCAAGCTTATTGGTCCGATAGTTCTCGAAGGTTCGGAACGGATTCCTCTCAACGAGAAAAACAAAGAGAGGACAAAATAGAGATTGGGTGAATAAGAAACAATTTGACGTGACAATGAAAAAATATACACATCTATACCGCCGTTTGCTACTGCTTCTTTTTGTGGTCGCAGCGACAGGCGTCGTGCTTGCACAACAGCCTATCGTGATAGAGCCGCTTTTTGAGTATCCGGTGGCTCCTGAGAATCTTGAGAGTCTTGAGGAGAAATCCAATTATCTCATGGAACATTTCTGGGACTCGCTGGATGTAAAAAACAAGAAAGGGGTATCGCAGCACGCGCTTGATGACGCATTCAGCGTGTATTGTGCCGCAATGCGATTCGCCGACCGCGAAACGGTGCATAAATCCATAGAGGAGCTTCTGAAACGCATCAAGAACAACCCTGCGCTTCTCATCCAGATGACTAAGGCAGCCGAAGATAATCTCTATGACGGGCGGGCAGGTATTGTATCCGACGAGGCGTATTTACCGTTTTTGCGCAATGTCGTGAAAAACAAGAAAGTATCCAAATTGCGCAAATCGCGTTGGGAGCAGCAGCTTCGTCGAATTGAAGCGTCGCAGGAAGGCACCGCACTCCCCCATTTCGCTATTGAAGACCGCTTCGGCCACAAGGGGAATTTTGAGGCTCGCCATAAAATGACTATTATTGAATTCGGCGATCCCGAATGCGATGACTGCCGTTTCTCACGTCTGACTCTTGAGACCAATGTGGACCTCAGCCGTCAGGTGAATGATGAGAAAATCGGGATTGCCTTTTTCGTAGTCAGTCCGGAAGAGGGATGGCAGGCAGAAGTGGCGGACTATCCGTCGAAATGGCTCGTAGCATCGGCCGAAGGTATTGATGATGAACTCGACATCCGTCAGTCGCCCTCATTTTACGTTCTTGACGCTGAGGGGAAAATAGTGGCGAAGAATGTGACTGCGGAACGGGCCGCTGCAATCGCGTTGTCAGGACTGGAGAACGCGGGAAATTAAGTGCCTGCAATACAAAAATTTGAAAAGATGAAACTTAGAAAAGACTGCATAAGAAACATTTTTGTCAAGAGTACCGGATACAGTTATACAAATCTCGGACGTCTTTTTCTGCGTCTCTTTGTTGGGCTGATGATGCTTCAATTCGGCATCCGTCAGCTGATGACATTCGGGGAATCGGCTCAGATATTTCCGTCGGTCATGGGGATGAGCGGCGAATGTACTCTGATTGTGATGATTCTGATTGAGATTGTCTGCTCATTCTTCATTATGGCCGGATTTCTGACGCGTCTTATGACACTGCCACCCTTTATCGCGATGTGCGTGGCAGAATATTATCTGCTGGCCAATATGTGGCCCGACGCACCGTTTGAGTTGAGCTGGACCAATCAGATTTATCTTCCCGTTATGTTTCTCGGGATATATTTCTTCATTCTGCTTGTCGGTCCCGGCAAAATTTCGATAGATTATTTTCTCTCGCTTCATATTTTGCACACCGCCGATAAAAGCGAGACTGAACTGGAGGAGGTATGATGGAGAACAAAAAACAACGGATAGCCGTACTTGTTTCGGGAGGCGTTGATAGCGCGGTAGTAGTAGATAAGCTGTATCGCGAAGGACACGATCTGCATCTCTTCTACATCAGAATCGGGATGGATGACGGGAGCGACGGCTGTACGGCGGAGGAAGATATAGAGATTTGCACGCTTTTAGCGCAGAAATACGGATTGCCCTTCGAGGTAATTCCACTTCATGACGAATATTGGGCCCATGTGATGGACTATACGCTCAAGACTGTGAGCAAAGGGCTGACTCCCCACCCCGATATGATGTGCAATAAAATCATTAAGTTCGGCTATTTTGAGGAGCGTCGTGGCCATGAGTTCGATCGCACGGCGACAGGGCATTACGCATCCGTCAAGGAGCGCGACGGCAAACTGTATCTCGCGACGGCAATCGACCCTGTCAAGGATCAGACGGACTTCTTAGCACAGATCAGCTATGATCAGCTCGCTCACCTGATGTTTCCTTTAGGCGAAATGCCGAAAAGTGAGGTACGGCAATATGCCGAACGTGCGAATCTTCCAAACGCACGCCGCAAAGATTCTCAGGGAATATGCTTCCTCGGCAAAATCAATTATGCTGATTTTATCCGCCGTCACCTCGGCGAGCATAAGGGTGCGGTGGTGGAAATTGAGACGGGGAAGAAAATCGGCGAGCATAAGGGATATTGGTTTTATACCATCGGACAAAGGAAGGGGCTTGGTCTGAGCGGAGGGCCGTGGTTTGTGGTCAGGAAGAATGTGCGCGACAATGTGGTGTATGTTTCCAATGGCTATAACACACCCAAGCAGTACGGTCGTCACATTGGTATCGAGGAGATGCATTGGATCACACTGAATCCTTTTGAGGAACTCCCTTCGTGGATGCAACGCGATGAAGAGGGAGGAATCGATATAACTTTCAAGACCCGGCACACGCCTGAGTTTACACGAGGTAAAATTTACTGTCACGACGGGGAGAACCGTACATATTCCATTGAGTCGGAGAACGACATTCAAGGAATCGCGCCGGGACAATTTGCCATCGTATATACCGACGACAGCAAATTATGTCTTGGCTCCGGTATGATTAGCCTTCCAGAGGGGCGACGCCACAAAAAAGAGAGGGAAAAGACTGAATAAGCCAATAGGGAAAAGGCTTGAGAGAAACGTATAAAGGAATAATGAGAATGGGAGAAAAAATCAGACTCGAATTAATCGGAATAACTTATAATCAGATAGAATCCGGCGTATATGCTTTAGTGCTGAAAGAAGTCGGGGGGAAGCGTCGCATTCCTATCATTATTGGTTTCCCGGAAGCGCAGGCCATTGAATGTAGATTACAAAAAATCGCCACCCCTCGACCGCTTACGCACGATATGACCGTGAGTATGCTTGACGCATTCGGCATCCGCGTCACCGAGATTTTCATCTATCAGCTGCCAAACGGTGTATTCGCAGCCGATATACTGATGTCGGACGGCGTGAGAGAAAGCAACATCGATGCGCGTTCGTCTGACGCAATAGCCATAGCTATACGTAGTGATGCACCTATCTATACGTCGGAAGAGGTGCTTCGGAACGCGGGTTTCGTCCCTCGCGAGGAAAACCGGTCTGCCGGGGAAGAGATTTCCGAATCTGAGACGTCTAAAGGGAAAGCCGTTACAGAGCTTACGCACATGACCGACGCGGAACTTTATGCAGCAATGGACCGTGCCGCCGGCGATGAGAATTATGAAGAAGCCGGGCGAATCAAGAAAGAATTGGACAGAAGAAAAAGAAAATAACATCAATTAAAGACTCAAAAACGGGTATTTTATCAAATATTTTAAGTATTACATCATTTATTTTTAAAATATTGCATTGCGAATAGATAATTTTTGCTAAATTTGCATAAAAATAATCTCAAAGACTATTCCGCTGTTTTCTCGGTTAATAAATGATGAATTATATTGAATAAAATAAAT
>JAGAUF010000046.1 GCA_017620885.1 Muribaculaceae bacterium | reverse complement strand
ATGCGCTTGCGCACAAGTGGATAACCCATGACCCGTTCATCGGGAAAAAGTATCAGCGCACCTACAATGAGCGTGAGTTTCTCACCGAGGCAGAACTCAAGGTCATCATGAAACTTGACCTGAAAGTCCTGCCTCGACTTGAGGTCGTGCGCGATACTTTCGTGTTCTTCTGCTTCGCCGGACTGGCGTTCTGTGACATCAAGTCACTCAAGCGTTCCGACATCACCATCGATGCCGATGGCAACGCATGGATACGCAAAGCCCGCGAGAAAACAGGCGAGATGAGTATAATCCCTATGCTGGCTGTGCCCCGAAAGATTGCGGAGAAATATGCCGGACATCCGACTGTTATCCAAAAAGATGTGGTGCTTCCGGTAATCACCAACCAGAAGATGAACGCATATCTCAAAGAGATAGCAGATCTTGCGAGAGTGGAGAAGCATCTTACAACCCATCTGGCGCGCCATACCTTTGCGACACGGTCGTTGAGCAATCATGTACCAATCGAGAGCATTTCAAAAATGCTCGGACACAGCGATATAAAGACGACGCAAATCTATGCCAAGATGCAAGACCAAGCAGTCTATGACGGTATGGCAACCATGCGAAGCAAGTTCAACACCTTGCAAATAATTTAAATTGCAGGGGCCTCAGCAAGAAACGCGGTCATCGGGTAATCCGGTGGCCGCGTCTCATATTCAGTATTTGGGTCGGTAAGTGGATTTCAAAAATGTTTCCACATCGTCATCAGCATATAGTATTTTGCCATCAAGCCGATAAAAAGCTATCAGTCCGTTATCCCGATATTCCTGCAAGGTGCGCCTTGAAATATTGAGTCTTTCTGCAAGTTGGGCATCTGTATAGAACCTTTTGCCTAATAGAGTGGGCTTTATACCGTCGTTCAACTTTTCTAAAATTTCAAGTATTGCCAGACTGTCAGCATAGAAATTTCGTATCTCACTATTCTTATTATTGCCCATTGCATGAAGCTGCTTCTACTCGTTCCATCAGGTTAAAAGCATCATTGGCAAGGAAAAGATAGCTTTTGCCGCTTTTTACAAAACCTATGCGTCCGCTTTTCTTCAGAGAGCGAGCTTTTGAGGGAGAAATATTAAGTAAATCGCAAAGTTGCTCCAGCGTCAGCCAATCATTAGGCTCTTTGTTGCGCACACGTTCATATAGAACGGTTATTACTTTACGCAGATAGGCAGTCCTGTTTAGGATTTCCTCCAATACAGACCTTTCAATCTGGATGAATTCTGACATAAATTGTTGTGGATTAAGTGGTGAAATGGGATAAGAGTAGAAAAAGGCAGCGGGTATCCCTCCCGCCTTCTCACCACTAAATCCACAATCAAAATAAATTTATGACTGCGATTCAGTGGCAAAGATACGGAATAATTCTGACATTCACACTATTGTGCGATGAATCAGTCAAAAACGATGTCGTGGGCCTTTTTTCTTTTTCCGCTGCATACGGCGGCGGAATTCTTCCTCGTCAGGATTGAACGACTGCCCCGGTTGGAACAGGTCAAGACCCGGAAGCGTGAAATCACTGGCGCCGTAATCGGTAATGGAATGGGACGCTACGGATTGATGCTGGGCATCTGCGGTGTGTTGCTGTCATTCATCCATAAGGCATGACATCCATCTGCTCATAACGCGAGTTCGGGATAAGAGATACTCTAAAAAAGTTGAATCGGCAGCTTGAAAAAGTTGCCGATTCAATTGGTATGCCATACATCTGTGGTGAAGGTTGTGTTTCACTGAGTGTGTCTGAGCAGAGACATTCAGTGAAACACAACCTTCTATTTATACGAGCATCTGGATATAAAGCATACATATTACACCGGCAACAAGAGCGAACGTAGCCGGCTTCTCATAGCCGTGACTATGCGTCTCGGGAATCATCTCATCGCTGATAACATATAGCATCGCGCCACCGGCTAACGCGGTCACCGCCGGCAACAGAACTGCCGAAATGTCACCTATAAAATAACCTGTCAATACACCGACAACCTCCAAGACTGCCACCGCCAGACTGACGCCGACTACACGCCAATAACTAACCCCTATCATCAAAAGCGGCGTGACGACCACCATACCCTCGGGGATGTTCTGAAGGGCTATTGTGATGGCGACGGTATAGGCATTGCCCATATTTTCGCCATCAAACACGACTCCTGTAGCCAACCCTTCCGGGAATTTATGAATCGCTATCGCTATTACGAAGAGCATCACTCGATTTATGCGATTATTATGCGAGCCATGCGACTCTTCCGGCAATGAAACGTTGTCAATACCTGTAATATGATGCAAATGCGGAGTGATCTTATCAAGCAATGCGATGAGCAATACTCCCAGTGCCACGCCAATCAATGGTTGCCACCAACCACTCTTGCCGGCCATATCTACGGCTGGCATAATCAGACACACGAGCGACGCCGTCAGCATCATGCCGGCACAGAATCCAAGAAATATATCATTCCAGCGATGTGGTATTTTTCTCACCACCAGACCTATGGTAGAACCCACAAGCGACGCCACTCCAAGCCCCGCCACACATATCAGCATTTGTTGAAACATCGTCATACTATCAATAACAGTTTAACAATCTCGCTGTGGAAATTACCCGATAAATTACAAAAAACAGATTGCAGACAATGTATCACGCCTTCTTTCTATGCAAAATGTAACGAGACGAATAGAAAATTATGTGAGTATTTTTGGAACGGGGGAAGAAATGTAGTAATTTTGCGGAAGTGACTTCTTGATAAAGAAGACCGGAAAGAGTCGGCGATATGGAGATGATGTATCAGTATCTGTGGCGAATGAAGATGCTGGGCAGCCAAGAGTTTATGCTCAAGGATGGCCGGAAAGTAATCATAGTCCGCAACGGGGTGCTGAACCGCAATTCAGGGCCTGACTTCTTCAACGCGCAAATCTCTATCGAGGGTGAGGAATGGGCCGGCGACATCGAGCTGCATGAACGGGCGTCAGACTGGTTCCGTCACGGTCACCATACGGATCCGGCTTACGACGCGGTGATTCTGCACGTAGTGGCTTATGACGATGCCGACATCTATCGCACAGACGGCACGTTGATTCCTCAGCTGATTATCTCGCTTCCTCCCGGATTTCATTCACTTTACGAGACGCTGTCGAAACCCGGATCCGACATACGCTGCCGCAATTATCTTCGTTATCTACCGGTTATCGCGACAACCGACTGGCTGGAGACCCTTGCCGTGCAACGTCTTCAACAGAAAAGCGCACGCATCAGCGACGAGATGTCGGAGACAAATAACGACTGGGAGCAGGTATGCTTCATGACTTTGGCGCGCGGGCTTGGATTCGGACTTAACGGCGAGCCATTCGAGATGCTGGCACGGAGTCTGCCGCTGAATATCCTGCACCATCACTCGAATTCCGTTTTCCAAATCGAGGCGTTGCTATTCGGGCAGGCCGGTATGCTTGACAGTTCGTGCCATATTTTTGATGAATATTATCAGGCACTCTGCCGCGAATATTATTTTCTTGCGCGCAAATACCGTTTGCGTCCTTTGCGCCTGAACTGGAAATATTCGCGCACACGGCCGCAGAATTTCCCTCACAGGCGCATAGCGATGTTGGCCAACGCCTGTCAAGGCGGTTTCGCTCTTCTCCGCCGGATAATCGAATCTAAGGGCGACCCGGAGAAATTGGAACAGTTGTTTGCGTGGCGGTTAGAGGGTTATTGGGCAGAGCATTTCTCTTTTGACGCCGAGGCAAGGTTTGCGCCATGCAGCCTGTCGCACAAAATGCGCGAAACTCTGATGATCAATGTATGCGCTCCACTGCTCTACACCTACGGGGCTCGCCGCGGCGAAACGGTTTACACTGAAATGGCGCTCGATCTATTGTCGGATCTTGCACCTGAAAAAAACAGCGTCACCCGGATGTGGGAAATGCTGGATATGAATGCCGACAATGCGTTGCGTTCGCAGGCCCTTCTTCAGCTGAAAAGGGAGTATTGCGAACGCTCGCGATGTCTGGAATGTCGTTTCGGGAAACGTATCATCAAAGGTGGGGTTATGGCCGCGTATTAGGCGAATTTCAGTCGATTTTCACCTTTTTATCGCCGATGATATAAATGCCTTTATCAAGGTCCAAACGTGCTTCAGAGGGGCTTATATTGCGTTTTAGAAGGATTCCGTCGAGAGTATAGACATTGACCGGGCGCAATGAGGTATCTGTGCCCGTGATTGCATCGACAGAACCCGAAGCGTCCGACTGCAGTGTCCATGCCCCGAGGGAAGCTACACGGGTCTTACCGCCGGTACTGAACACCTCGAAGCCGTCGGCATCATCAGCCGTGGGGAAGGCACGCACAGACGTGGCCCACTTATCATTGACGAAGACGTCTATGATAGAGCCGTCGATGAATACGTCGAGCGTCATCTGCGAGCCGACGGGACAATTTTCGGGGAGAGTACAAGAGTAGACTCCTGAAAAGACGGAAGCGTCATTGACGAGGCGAGGGAGAGCCGAGAGGTCGATTTTCAGCTGATTTGAAGCCGGGTTATATGTCACTGACGCCTCGCCCGTCGCACCTTTGAAGAAACGGAATCCGAAAGGAGCCGTACCTACGGTAAATTCGGCGCGGAGCTCAGCCTGACGACCGCTGATATTCAGCTGCTTATCGCCCTCAACATCAATATCACTTTCTATCTGCGCCGTTTCGGAGCGAAGCACTTTCAAAGCCTTTGAGGGGCGTTGAAGGAGATTATTATTGCTATCGAGGCTCCATTCGCGGGGGAAGGAGTAGAGATGAGCCCAACCGAGGTTTGCGTTGTCGGAGCCGGACAGTTTGTCAGGCACAATGCCGAGAACTGTGGTCACGCCGTCTTTCTGAAATAAAGTTGGCGAGAGAAGGCCGAATCCTTCGCGGGCGATGAGCTCCACTTGGCGCGGAGCGGAGGAATTGGCGTCAGGGACGAATGTGCCGTCTTCTGCAATGTCGCCGGTCCAGTAGATTGTACGGACACCGCCCTGAAGATCGAGTGGCGTGGTGGTGAAAAGCCATTTGCCGTTATCCATCTTCGTGATATTCGACATTTCCCAGAAACGTCCGCATTGCGCGGCTGTCGTTCCGGAGAAGAATATCTTCCCATCGTTGCTCCATCGCTGCGTTGTCGGATTATACTTGTGCAGCGTACAGGCTCCTACACCGTCCTTCGATGTGCCGACAATGATGTAGGCGTCGTCGCCGTTACGGAAGAAATAGGGGTCGCGGAAATCATCGGACAGCCCGGACGGACGTCCCGTTATGATAGGATTGGAGGGATTCTTTTCCCAACCGATGAGGGATTCATCTTCAGGAGTGGCAAGAGCTATGGAGGCTTTGGCATAATCGACAGCCGTATAAATGATGTTGGGCTTTCCGCCCGTCACTTCGTCGTCGGAGAAGACGCATCCGCTCCAGCATCCCTTGATATCGTATGCAAGCGCCGGGGCAATGGCGATTTTTTCTTCTCTCCAGTCCACGAGGTTTTCGCTTGATATATGTCCCCAGTGCAGGCGCGTCATAAACGGGCCGTTGGCGTTCTTTTGGAAGAAGAGATGATAACGGCCGTCGGAATAAGCCATACCGTGACATTCGTTGGTCCAGCCGGCGGCGGGCATACCGTGAAATTTCGGACGGAGAGGATTGTCGGCGAAACGGGAGGCTGGTATGGATAGATCGGCCGCACACTCAGGAGTGACGGAAGCAATCTCGTCAGACGAGAGTGCCGTATCATAAACTTCTATATCGTCGATGAGGCCATTGAACGTATTGATGAGGAAGGCGTCGAGGTAACGGTTTTCGCTGTCTTTGCCTATATAGAGAGTCGGCGCAGTGGCATCGACGGTAGTCATAATCTTTGTTTCGCCTACCTTCTCCCCGTTGCGATAAAGCGTAGCCGTTCGCGCAGTGCCGTCCATTACACATACAAGACGGCTCCATTCATAGCAAGGGAGGGCATCTGAGGCTGTGAGGCTGATTTTCCAACCGCCCGAATAGCTCTCAAATCCATATTTACCGTCGTAGCCGAGGCAGAAACGCCATCCGGTGTGCGTCTCCTCGTCGAGAGTGCCTGCGATACAGATTTTCTCATCAGTGGGGGTGTCGGGTCTGACCACGGGATATGTCTCAGGAGCCACCCACACGGCAAAAGTCATCTGTGGAAGTGCAGCATCGGGGACAGCTATATTTCCAAACGCGTATGTGGAATAGCCGTCAAACCGGAGAGCCTTCCCTATGGCACCGTCAATATTCTCGGGAGAGAAACGACCATAGAGCGTTATTTCTGAACCTGAGACAGTCTCTGAAATAATACCGTCTCTGACATCCATCGGGACACGCGAAATCAGTTTTGCATCGAGCGAAGCGGTGCAAAGACAGAGAGCCCCAATGATTATAAACTTTTTCATTCTCATATTTTCTAAAACGAGGGGGATTGGTAAGTTATTATTAATTCGTTGAGTTAAATATCACTAAAGAGATAAATGAAGGCTCACAAGGAAACTTCTCATTCCCTGTGAACCCTCTTTTAGGAATATCCGGGAATCACTTATTTCAGATAATTGAGGATATTGAGCGTAAGCTGCTCCACGTTTTTCTGATAAGGATTCGGGCCGGAGTTCTGATTCCATTCATAGGCGGCAAACCGTTGGCTATGCAACGACCGTGCTGTGCTGAGGCATAGAATTCCACCAAGCCTGCCACGCAGTGGTCGCGGACGTGTCCCCAAGTGGCGAGGACAAGAGAATTGGTTGTGACTTCAAAGTTCTTGATAACGTCTCGTTCCGTGCCACGTCCGTAGATGTTGCAGTCCCAGAGACAGTTGTGGTCCTCACGCTGGCCGGGGCCGATAAGCGGGAGGTTGAGATAGCCGTAATTGTTGGGATCTTCGAGAGTAAGTCCCTTGAAGATTTCATGTGCCGAGCGGTCATAATATCCTTGGTCGCTGCCATCCTTGAAATCCACACCGAGGAATGGATTGATTACCCATACGTCTGTACCGGAACCGCCGTCGCCGTTACCGAATACGGTCGGAGCCATATTGTCGGGCACAAATCCGAGAGGTACGGTGAGCTGCGTAGCCATATTTGCGAGGTAGAGGCTACCGCCATTGGCCGAGTATTGACGGAGAGCGGCGATTGCCTCATCGCTGACAATGGAAGCAGGAAGATTCTGCCATCCGAGAGGAAGACCGTTGCGGTCGATCTCAATCCATAGAACGGGATAGATGTCGGCATCAAGCTCGGCGAGCTGAGAGGGCTGGATGAAGTCGGCGTTCTGCTGAGCTGCAAACCATGTGGCGGCGGCACGCTCATCGTCATCGGGAAGCTCGGCAATTGAAGCTGCTGTCATAAGATAAGCCATCTTAGGAGCGATATAGGGGATGGTGGCAGTGACGTCTACCCCCTCGGAAGCATAATACTTGTTATAGACCAGCGCAACGGAGTATTTGATAGTTTTGTCCATAGGCTGTCCTTTGAGAGTAAATTCCGTAGCAGCACCTTCGATAACTGTGGCCGCATCAACATCGCCGTCGCGAATGATCTTGACAGCGGTGATGTTCTTTGTATCCTCGGGGAGCTTCCATGTCAGCTTGACAGAGCGTCCGGAAACGTCGGCCTTGAGGTCGCTGACCGTAGCGAGCTTTACGTAGGGAATAACGGCATAGACAGACTCACCTTCGGAAACATAGTTTTCGTTGTAGAGTACCTTGACAGTGTAGAAATACTGTTCCTCCATAGGCTGTCCCTCGACAGTGTAGGTCGTAGTATTCTTGTCCAGTTCAATGGGATTGGCCATATCGCCGTTCTTATATAGGACAGAACCTCTGACTCCCTCGACTGCGGGGAGCGTCCATGACAAATTGACGTTAAATCCGTCTACCTCCGCTTTCAGATTCTGCACTTTTGCCAGATCGGGCACTTCTTCATATCCTCTCGGCTCGGTGTTGGAGCAGGAGACGAGGGCGCCGCAGATGAGACAGAATAGCGCCATCAGACTGTATGATAATGTCTTTTTCATTTCTCTTAAAAATTAATTGATTATTTGTAGAGATCGCCGGCGTTGTCCACCTGATTGATAGGAATCGGGAAATAGATTTCATCCTCGGAGAGGTTTGCGCCTGCATAGTAGGGATGAACGGCTACCTCGACAGAGTAATAGTGGTTTATATGGTTGCAGACGTCGCCCCAGCGAACGAGGTCGAACCATCGGTGGCCCTCCATAGCGAGTTCCAGACGGCGCTCCATTCTGACAGCTTTGCGAGCGTAAGCCTGCGTCCATCCCGTTGCGGGATATTGGCTGACGGCATAGTTGGCCACCATAGGATTGCAATCTACGGGTGTATAGGCGGCATCGACGGAGCGTGCAGCACGCGCACGGATAAGATTGATAAGGTTGCGGGCTTCTTCGAGATCCTTGTTCTGCTCGATGAGAGCCTCGGCCTTCATCAGCATAACGTCGGCATAACGTATAAGGAGCATATTGAGTGAGGAAGCGCCCCATGGCACAATACCCGGCTTAACGTATGGCGATTCGGGCGCAGGATAAGGCTTTTTGCCTGAATACTGTCCGTAGAGCTCAAGGTTACGGCACCAGTGTTCGTTGTACTCGTGTGAACGCCAAGGCATACCGATACGTCCGAGGGTGAAATCGAGACGTGGATCTACGTTGCCCTCGAAATCCGCTTTATCTACGTTCTTGCCGTCGTTGGCTCCATCGAGATAAGGGAGTCCGTTCTCATCAGTGCGGAAAGCATTCACGAGATCCTGTGATGCAAGATAAAAGTCGTCGCCGTTGCCGTAGAGGTTGCCTTCCGACCAAGTGCAGTTCAGACAGTTGTTGAAATTGTACTGGTCAGGGGAGTTGGCTGAAGAAAACTGTACAGCGAGGACGGATTCATACTGATTGTTGAAATCAGGTTTCGACATATCGAGGAAGTTGGGATAGAGGGAGTATTGTCCCGAATCTATCACATATCCGGCGTAGGTCTCGGCGGTAGCCCAATCGGAATCGAAAAGGGCGACGCGCGCGAGGAGGGCAGCTGCCACATATTTGTTGAATCGGGCTACCTCCGTCTGCGTAGCGGGAAGCACTTCGTAGGCATCGGCGAGGTCAGTCTTGATGAACTGCATGATCTGCTCACGTGTGTACTGGTCGGCGCGCACACCACTGGGATTTGCTACCGTTTCGTCGAAATAGGGGAATTTCTCGAAAATACGGTACATATCGAAATAGTAGTATGATCGGAGCGTCTTCATCTCGGCGATCATCGACTTTTTCTGCTCTTCGGAAATAGTGCCGGAATTGGAGATGGCACGGATAGCGGTGTTGCAGCGCGAGATGGAGAAATAATTGTTGCGCCATTTGAAATTGCACACGTCATTGTCGCTCTGCACGTTTCCAATTTCAAGCTGATGCATATATCCTTCCATTGTTATGCCGTCGCCACCTTTGAGAGCGTCGTCGGAACGGACGTCGAATACCCAGTTGTTGATAGGGCCGGCGAAGGATTCGTTATTGCCGAAATAATGATTAAGAAGCGTTGCGTATGCGGCGGTCATAATATCGACGGCCTCGTCATCACCGATTTGCTCGTCGGTAAACGTTCCCTGCGGCTTCGTGTCGAGCATATCATCGCAAGATACCATCGAGGCACCCGATGCGATGACAGCGGCGGCCATCAGCGAGCTTTTCAATATATTTTTGATTGAATACATTTTCTTTCGCGTTTATAAGGTTAGAACTGAAGATTGAGACCGAAAGTGAATGTTCTGGGACGCGGGTAAGCACCGTTGTCGATGCGGGCGCCGTATTCACCGGGGAGAAGTTCCGGATCGAGACCCTTGTATTTAGTCATAGTGAATACGTTTTCCACCTGAGCGAATACGTCAAGTCCGGAAGCGCCGAATGCCCTTACCACTTTCTGGGGGAAAGAATAGGAGAGTTTGAGATATTTCATCTTCATATATGAGCCGTCCTCTACGTAGTAAGTGGAGAAGCGAGCCTCGTTGTTGTCGTCGGTAAGGGATACGGCGGGGATATTGGAAGATGTGTTCTCGGGAGTCCACGCGTTGAGGATGTCGGCGCCACGGTTGGTGGCGAGGTTGCCATAGTTCATCGAATAAAGCTGACGCTTCATGTGATTGATGACGTCGAATCCGAAATCGCCGGAGAAGAACATATCGAGGGTGAATGCTTTATAGCGGAACGCGAGATTGATACCCATCGAGAGATCCGGGTTGGGGTCGCCGATGATGCAACGGTCATTATCGTTGATGACGCCGTTGCCGTCGAGGTCACGATAGATGAGGCGTCCGGGAGCGGCGCCGGTCTGCGTAGCGTGGTTGGCCACTTCGATTTCGTTCTGGAAGATACCGTCACAGACGTAGCCGTAATAGACACCCATCGGTTCGCCGGGAATCAGACGCGTGTCGCCTCCGATGAATTCCTGACGGGAGTTGAGCGTCACGAGTTTGTTCTTATACTGAGAGATATTGACGTTACCGCTCCAAGAGAAATCGCCGTACATGGGAGAATTGTAGCCTACGGATACTTCCCAACCGGTGTTTTTCATATCGCCGGTGTTGAGCCAGATGGCTGCGTTCTCACCTGCGACATCGAGTGCCGGCGGGATGGTAAGCATATCTTTGGTCTTCTTGATGAAGTAGTCGGCAGATATATTGAGTGTACCATTGAAGAACATAAGGTCGAGACCGATATTGTTCTGCGTGGTGGTTTCCCATTTCAGGTCGGGATTACCCGTTGCCGAAAGGGTGATTCCGGCGTTGGTAGAGGAATTGGTGCCGGAGATGTCGTAAGCTCCGTTGCCGGTATTGAAGATGTAGGTAGAGTAGGCGGGATAAAGTGCCGGGATATTGGCGTTACCGTTCTGGCCCCATGAGTAACGTATCTTCAGGTCGGTGAGGATGTTGTTAGTGGGGAAGAACTCTTCCATCGTAGGACGCCATGCGAGCGAGAATGCGGGGAAGACACCGGAACGGTTCTTCTTGGCGAAACGGGAGTTGGCGTCGCGGCGGATTGTGAAAGAAGCGAGATAGCGGTCGCCATAGTTATAGTCGGCTTTCCCGAAGAGCGAGAATACTGACCATTGTGACTTTCCACCACCATTGTTGCGCGTTCCTGTTCCGGCCCCGATCTGCATGAAGTCGGAATCTTCAAAAGCATATCCTTCGCGCGAAGCGGATACGTCCTTGAAAGTGTAGCCGATGGCCTCGGTACCGATAAGGAGCATGAGATGGTGCTTGTCGCCGAAGGTCTTGTTATAGTTGGCGGTATTGGTCCAAGTCCAAGTATCACCCTGTCCGTAAACGGATGAAACGCTGTTTACGTCGCCGGGGTTTGTGGCGCGCCCGAGGGTTGTATTAAAATACTGGCTGTGTTCTATACCGAGATTGGTCTTGATAGAGAGTCCCTCGACGGGTTTCACTTCGAGGAAGGCATTGCCGAGAATACGCCATGAGTTAAGGTCATTGTCTTTGGCGTTTTCGATGAGCTGTACCGGGTTTGCGAGGTCGGAAGCGATGAGTGCGAGGGGACGCGTCCATTCGCCATCAAGCCCCTTTACCGGTAGTGCGGGATGCTGGCTCATAGCGGTGAAGGGGATACCGCGGTCGCCTGCCACATCCATACCGCGGTTTTTCCAGTTGGCCACAAGGAGGTTTTCGCCGACAGTAATATATCGTCCGAAATCGAAAGATGAATTGACGCGTGCCGAGTAACGGCGATAGAACGTCTCTTTGATGTTACCGTCCTGATTGATCATATTGAGAGAGAAGAGGACGGAGCTCTTGTCGGTGCTGTTGGAGATAGAAGCGGTGAGGTTGTTGGTCCATGCTGTGCGATAAACCTCATCCTGCCAGTCTGTGTTGGCGGTCGGGAAATTGGGGTTGCCGGCCACGTACTGCTGGAGGACGGGCGTTGCGCCGTTGCCGTAAAGGACGTGAGAGGGAGCAATGCCGGAATTACGACAAGCGGCCCAGTAAGCCTCTCCCCACTGGTTGGCGTCGAGCATCTCATAACGTTTTGCTATAGTCTGGGCGCTGAGTGCATAATTGACGTTGATGCGCATTTTGCCTCCCTTGGCCTGCTTAGTGGTGATGATAACGACACCATTGGCGGCGCGGGAACCGTAAATAGATGCTGAAGCGGCATCTTTAAGCACCTGCATCGATTCAATGTCGGCGGGGTTGATAACGTTGATGTTGTCGGTGGGGACGCCGTCGATGATATAAAGGGGATCATTGGAGGAATTGGCCGTTGACATACCGCGCACACGGATAGAACCAGTACCGCCGGGAGCGGCGTCAGGCACAACATTGACACCGGGGAGCTTGCCGGCCATCGAGTTCATGATGTTACCTGAGTTCTCACTCAACGGGTCTTTCATATCCATGACTGAGACGGCGCCTGTGAGGTCAGCCTTTTTCATCGTCTGGTAACCGACAACGACGACTTCGTCAAGAAGCCCGGTGTTTTCATCGAGATAGACGGTGAGATTGGGTTTTGCGATGACGGTGTTGGGATTAAATCCAACATAAGAGACCGTCAGCTTAGAATCAGCGGGAACGGTAAGCGTGAAATTGCCGTCGAGGTCGGTAGCGGTACCGGCCTTCGTAGCATCGCAAATGACGGAGGCTCCGATCAGGGGTTCACCGTCAGACTGCGAAATCACTTTCCCGCGCACAGTGATATTCTGTGCTTGTGCAAAGACTGCCACGAGAAGCAGTGCTATTACACTGAGAATAGATCTTTTCATGCGTTTAAATTTAAGCAGTTCAAAAATAATTTTTGACGCAAATTTAGTTTCATTAAGAATGAAGGATTATAACGGATGTTGCGGACTGTATAATATATTCTGAATTACACTTTTTATAATAGAAAATGCAACAATTTTATAAACGACATGAAAAGACGAAATAACACTACTTTAAGGAAGTACGTGTCTCGGTAGGTGTCTGCGAAAAGGCTTCGCGATAGCATTTGGAGAAGTAGGCAGGAGTGGAGAAACCCGTTTCGTAGGCTATTTCACTGATGCTTTTCTCTGTTGTTTTGAGCAGATGGCGTGCACGTTCGAGGCGCAGCTTGCGCATAAGCTCCACCGGGGAATAATTGGTCAATGCCTTTATTTTGCGATAGAATTGGGAGCGTTCGAATCCCATTCTCGCGGCGAGAGCGTCTACATTCATATCCGGATTGCCCATCTCGGCGGTGAAGATGTCAAGGAATTTGTGATAAAATTCGCTGTCGATGTCGGTTGCAGCCACGGTTGCAGCCTTTTTCACTTCAGCCGATTCTTTCTTTTGATGAATCTCAAAGCCCTTCCAGAGTTCTTTCACACGCTTGCGGTTTTCTATAAGAGATGCGCAGCGAGAAGCCAATACCGCGCTGCTGAAGGGTTTGGAGAGATAACCGTCGGCACCGCTGTCATAACCCTGAACGCGCTGTTCGTCGAGCGAACAGGCCGTCAGCATAAGCACCGGGATATGCGATGTCGAGACGTCTTCTTTAAGGCGACGGCAACATTCCATACCGTCCATCACGGGCATCATCACGTCGCAGATTATGAGGTCGGGCACGAATTTTACAGCGCGCCGTATTCCTTCCGCGCCATCAGACGCCGTTATCACATTATATTTCCCTTTCAGCAGTTCGCGCAATAGTTTCTGAATGTCTCGATTGTCGTCAATGACGAGAACAAGGGGCTTGGACTCGTCGAAGGCCACGTCGGCATCTACCGTTCCCAATTCTGTCTCCACATCGTCGCGGCCTATTTTTCTGATGTCGGCAGTTTCTGCAGCGCCCGTTTGCACTATCGGAACAACGACGGTAAAGACGGATCCCTCCTTTGGCGTACTTTCCACAGAAATAGTGCCGTTGTGCAGCTCCACAAAGGCTTTCGAGAGAGACAGACCGATTCCGGAGCCGTTGGGGTGAACGCGGTCGGCGCGATAGAACCGGTCGAAAATGTTTCCGAGGTCACGCTCGCTTATACCTTGTCCGGTATCGGCTACACGGATTATCAATTTGTCGTCCTCTCGGAGATAAGATACGGTGATTTCACCTCCCGAAGGGGTGTATTTCAGCGCGTTGGACAGAAGATTGAAAAACACACGTTCCATCTTTTCGGCATCGACATCCATACGGAAATCGCCCGAGGAGGGTTTTTCAAGCACCAGACGGATATTGCGTTTGCGAGCCACTGCATAAAAGGAATCCATCCACTCCCCTATTGCAACGCCCATATCAAGCTCGGAAAGCATAAGCGAGAGCTTCCCGTTTTCATACGTACGGAAATCAAGTATCTGATTTATAAGGCGTTGAAGGATATGAACATTTTTATTGGCGATTTGGAGCAGAGAACGCTGCGACGGGGTAAGATTATCGCTTTCAGCGAGTTGCGCCACCGGCTCTGCAATAAGCGTAAGAGGGGTCCGCAAGTCGTGGGATACGTTGGTAAAGAAGAGGAGTTTTGAGTGTGTGGCTTCGCGAAGACGATCGTTCAGCTCACGCTGCTTGTCACGCTCCGCCTCAAGAATTTTATTCTTTTCGACGAGCACCATCTGGTGACGTTTGTGTTGCCAAAAGGCGCGGAGCACAAGGAAAACTACGCCGAAGAGAAGGAAAATGATGGCAACGCTGGCATAGAATAGATATGTCTGCGAATCGTATTTAGCCCAGTAATCGTCCATCTGCGTCTTGAGGATGCCAAGCTTGTTTGTTTCCTCCTTGAGGGCATCGTTCTGGAGCAGAAGAATGTCGGCGTTGGTATGGTCGACGGCAGAGGAAAGGGGCAGCATCTGTTCTTTTTCGTAGGGCTGATTCTTAAGGATAGCGAGAGCGGTGCGGATGATGCGATGCCCCTCGGTGGGATAGAGGAAAGTAGCGTCAATAACACTGTCGGCCACAGCTTTGATGCCTATTTCAGGCGCGGCGTCGATGCCTATTATGCGGATATTGCCACGTCCCTTGCGGCGGCTCACCTCGGATGCACCGATGGCCATACGGTCGTTGTGCGCGTATATCAGATCCACATCTTTATAGATGTCGAGAAGGGAATCGACCACTGTCACGGCATCCTCCTTGTTCCAATTGCCGGGCACGCTGGCGAGCACCGTGCCTCCGTTGTCGGTGAATTCCCGCACAAAGCCGCCATGTCGTCCTTCAGCGGGCGTTGAGCCGGGAAGACCGTATATCTCAAGGGCTTTCCCGGGCTTGCCGAGAAGATGGAGGGCATAATGGGCGGCCGAGGAGCCGAGGGCGTCGTCGTCCACACCGATGCGCGCAGTAAAATCGTCGGGGGTGCCGTCGATGTCACGGTCGAAGATTATCACCGGCATCCCACGGCGATGCACGTCGCGTATTACGGGAGTGAGAGGAGCTGCCTCGTTGGGAGACACGATGATGATGTCGAAACCATTTTTCTCGAAATAACGGATATCCTTTATTTGCTTTTTGCTGTCGTCGTCGGCCGAACGTATTTCCACCTCGACGTCGTCGTGCAACATTATTTCGCGCCTAATCTCGTCATTCATTTTCGAGCGCCAGTCGTCGGCACTGCACTGCGATACTCCAATCTTATATTTCTTATCCTTCACACATCCGGGACACGCGATCATCAGAACGACGGCGAATAACGCCGACAATATTCTTGAGGTCCGTTTCATAGGCAAAGTTCGCTAATTTGTTGGTATACGTCAGATTTCACATCCGCAAATTTAGTATTTTTTTTATAAATTCCAGTGCTTGTTTCGCTAAAAATGTGGCCTCGCATCATTTTTTATATTCAATGCACTCTTATTTATACCTCCCGCTTCACTCTTTTTTGTAGATTTGCATCGCATTTAAATATTTCCGTTAAATTAGTTCAGACAATGTATTTGGTATTGTCATATAAATTCAAGTCTGCAGGGAAATCACACGGGTAAAAAAGATTACTTTATTTTTAATTAAAAAAACTCTAAACTGACAATGACAAGAACAGGAATAAACGCTATCCTCGCACTCACAGCCCTCCTCGCACCGGCGACAGCCGCGGCAGAGCTTGAAGTGAATCATTTAGGCGTTACCAATACGCTGGTACGCGTCAAGGCCGACAGCACCTATCTGATTCTTCCTGTGCAGGAATCAATCGACGATGCACGCATCAACGTTCTCGTCGACGGGAAAATCGCCGACACATTCTATGTGCGTATGGCGAAATCGAAAACCGACTACGAGGTTCCGTTTGACCTGACTCCATACAAGGGGAAAGAAATTGTGCTCGACATCGTCACGCCACAGGGACGAAGCTCTGTGCGCGAGGCAAAAGAGGATGTGTGCTGGAAAGGTATCACGCTCGCCGACACCTTCGACACGAGCGACCGCGAAAAAAAGTATCGCCCGCTTTATCATCACACTCCCCTATACGGATGGATGAACGACCCTAACGGTATGTTCTATAAAGATGGGGTATGGCATCTCTATTACCAATACAACCCATACGGCTCGAAATGGCAAAATATGACGTGGGGACATTCCACCTCTGACGACCTTATCAACTGGCATCACGAAGATGAGGCAATCCGTCCCGACGGGCTGGGCGCCATCTTCAGCGGCAGCTGCGTTGTCGATACAGCTGGCACAGCCGGCTATGGTCGCGACGCTGTCGTAGCCCTCTATACCTCCGCCGCCACAAATCAGATGCAAAGCCTCGCCTACAGTCTCGACAACGGCAAGACCTTCACCAAATTATCCTCAAATCCCGTAATCACGCTCGAAAGCGAGGCACGCGACCCGAATATGTTCTGGAATGAGGAAACAAAAGAATGGAATCTCGCCCTCGCCCATGCCCTCGACCGCGAAATGCTCTTCTTCACGTCGCCCGACCTAAAGCACTGGACTCTTCAAAGCAGCTTCGGCAAAGGCTTAGGCGCGCAGGGAGGCGTATGGGAATGTCCCGACCTCTTCCCTATCAAAATGGCCGATACCGGAGAAACGAAATGGATTCTGATATGCAACATCAATCCTGACGGGCCTTTCGGTGGCAGCGGCGTACAGTATTTCATCGGCGACTGGGACGGCAAGACCTTCACGGCCGACAAGGACTCCGACGGCAAGATTAACACGAAATGGCTCGATTACGGCAAAGATAATTACGCACTGGTGAGCTGGAGCGGCGCGCCCGACGGACGACGCACTGTCATCGGCTGGATGTCAAATTGGCAATATGCCGCCGACGTCCCCACGACGCAATACCGCAGCGCCAACACTCTCCCGCGTGAAATAGGCATCTTCCGCGCGCCTGACGGCAATCTCTACGCATCATCAGCCCCGTCGCCCGAACTTCTCTCTCTGCGCGGAAAAACCGTCGCCTCGGGCAAAGGCAACATTGGCAAAGCCGGAAAGAGTTTCAAGCTTCCGACAACCAACGACGGCGCATGCGAAATCACAGCTGAAATCGACGCACGCAAGGGCGGCAACGTATCTTTCACGCTCTCCAACGCCCTCGGCGAGAAAGTGACGATGATCTACGATACAGCGGCCCATACGATGTCGTTCGACCGACGAAACAGCGGCGTAACCTCTTTCAGCGAGAATTTCCCTGCCTTGACCGTCGCCCCGACACGCGAAAACAACGGAAAAATCACCCTCCGCATATTCATCGACCGAAGCAGCATCGAGCTTTTCGGCAATGACGGCCAATTCGTAATGACCAATCTTGTCTTCCCTAATCAGCCTTATTCGCAGCTCTCCGTAAAGGCTGACGGAGGCACCGCCCGTCTCGAAAACCTCAAAGTCTACTCTCTCTCCCTGAAATAATATTCCTGAATTTAAAAACTTAAAAGCATAATGACACCAATCGCCAACGATCGCAAATCTTTCCTTATGCAAATAGTCCCCGTGATGCTCTGTTTCTTCACGATGGGATTTGTCGACCTCGTAGGGTCAGCCACTAATTTTCTTAAGTCAGACCTGAACCTCTCCTCCTCACAGGCCGGATTCATCCCCTCCCTCGTATTCTTCTGGTTTCTCATTTTCTCAGTCCCTACCGGGATACTGATGAACAAAATAGGTCGTAAAAAGACCGTTCTTCTTTCGCAGGTTCTCACCATCGTATCGCTCCTTATCCCGATATTCGGCGAGAACTATTATCAGATGCTGATAGCATTCTCACTCTTAGGGATCGGCAATGCTGTGATGCAGACCTCCCTCAATCCCCTCGTTTCAGGTCTTATCTCACCGGCACGCCTCGCCTCTACCCTTACGTTCGGGCAATTTGTCAAAGCTCTCGCATCGCTTCTCGCCCCTTATCTTATGTCGTGGGGAGCTGCCTCCCTCATCCCGACGTTCGGCCTTTCATGGAAAATTGTCTTCCCGATATTCGCCATCGTCAATCTTCTCTCCATCGCCATGCTCAGCGCGACGCCCATAACCGAGGAAAAACCTGACAAAACGACAGGCTTCGT
>JAGAUF010000045.1 GCA_017620885.1 Muribaculaceae bacterium | reverse complement strand
GCCATATTATATATCATACAGTCGCCGTTGCTCGGGAAACGCGGGATAACGCCTTTCACCGACGTATGGAGAATGAGATTTATCAAAAGTACTTTCACGGTTTCCGGGAGTATTATTTGTAACGGAGCGGCATTGAGAGATGTTCGCAATATTCACCGGCACGCCACGCAGTCGCGCCATTGATCAGCACCTCTTCTACGGTCACGGGGAAACGATGTCCTTCGAGCGGCGACCATTTGCATTTGCTCTGAATGATTTCGGGTGTCACCTCGAAGGGTGTTTCGCGGACTATCGTGATGTCGGCATAGCAGCCGGAGTCGAGGAATCCGCGACGGTCGATTCCATAAAGCGTTGCCGGACGATGGCACATCATATTGACTACTTTCTCCACTGTAAATATGCCCTCTTTCGCCATTTCCAACATCATCGGAAGCGAGAATTGCACGAGAGGCAGTCCGGAGGCGGCTTTCAGAGCGCCACCCTGCTTTTCTTCGGGGAGATGCGGAGCGTGGTCGGTAGCGACAATGTCAATGCAACCGTCATTGACGGCAGCACGGAGAGCATCGCGGTCGGCGCGTGTCTTGACGGCGGGATTACACTTTATTTTTGCACCGAGACGAGCGTAGTCTTCATCGCAAAACCAGAGATGATGAGCGCATACTTCGGCGGTTATTTTTTTCTCTTCTAACGGAATATCAGACAGCATCGCAGTCTCGTCGGCCGTGGAAAGATGCAGAAGATGAAGACGCGTATCGAGACGGCGGGCACGCTCAATGGCGCGACGTGTGGAGACTACACACGCTTCACGACTGCGGATATTCGGATGTTCGGCCACCGGGACGTCATCGCCGTATTTCTCTCGTGCGATTGCAGTATTCCTTGCTATAATCGCCTCATCCTCACTATGAACCGCCACTATACGCCCGAGCGAAAAAATGGCGTCAAGCTGTTTGTCGTCGTTCACAAGCATATTGCCCGTGGAGGAGCCGAGAAATACCTTGATTCCGGGAATCATAAAATATGGAGCCGAACGGAGTACGTCAAGGTTATCATTTGTCGCGCCGAGGAAGAAAGACCAGTTGACGGCGGAATCTTTCTCTGCCGTAGCATGCTTGTCCGCAAGTGCTTCAAGTGTGACGGTCTGCGGATTGGTGTTGGGCATATCCATAAAGGAAGTCACGCCTCCGGCCAATGCCGCACGGCTTTCCGACTTGATATCGCCTTTATGCGTCAGCCCCGGGTCGCGGAAATGCACCTGATCGTCGATCACGCCCGGAATGACTCTTGCCCCGTCAAGGTCGCGCACCTCGTCATAACCGGCTTCTGTATCCGGCGACGGTTCACCTTCCGACACTTCCGCTATAAAAGCGCCACGCACACCTATATAGCCACGGAATGTTTTCCCCCGGTTGGTGATGACTGCGTTTTTTAACAATACCGATCCCATTGTTTCTTATGATTATCCGAAAGATTTTTTACAGAAGGTACTCTTTAGACGCAACTTGATGACTCCGAAGACAGCCTCGCCAAAAATGCTGCTGTTCATCTTGCTTGTGCCGAGCACACGATTGACGAAGACAATCGGAACCTCCACTATTTTAAACCCATGCTTATACGCCTTGAATTTCATCTCTATCTGGAAGGCATATCCCTTGAACTCGATATTGTCGAGTCGGATTGTCTCAAGCACATTGCGGCGGTAACATACAAAACCGGCCGTGCTGTCGTGTAACGGCATACCGGTGACCGTCCGGACATAGGCTGACGCGTAATATGACATAAGCACACGTCCCATAGGCCAATTCACCACATTGACACCCGAAACGTAACGCGATCCGACGGCTACGTCGGCGCCCTTATCCTTGCAGGCATGGTAGAGATGCGTCAGGTCAGTCGGATTATGGCTGAAATCGGCGTCCATCTCGATGACGAAGTCGTAATTGCGTTCCAGCATCCACTTGAAGCCGGCTATATAGGCCGTACCAAGACCTAATTTCCCTGTGCGCTCCAGAATATGAATACGGCCGGGGAAAGATTTCATCTTCTCCTTGACTGCGTCGGCGGTCCCGTCGGGAGAGCCGTCGTCTATAACGAGCACATCAAACCCGTCGGGCAGCCCCATTACGGTGTCAAGCATTTTCGAGATATTCTCTATCTCATTGTACGTCGGAATAATAACGAGAACGTCACTCATTGATTTTTATGACTCCATGCACACGCCCACCTTGAGTGTGTGTTTGGCGTTTCTACGGCAAAATTACAAAAAAATAATAAACGCGCAAAATCTATCTAATTGTTCTCTCACCATATTCTCGCAAAGATTCAATAAAAGAGACGAATGAAAATGAACTTTAACTTACTGGAACACGTTTTATTTGCGAAACAGGCTTCAAGAAAACGAATAAACAGAAAATAAATACTATAAAAAACACACAATTATGAACACAGCACCTCTTCAAGGAATCAAAGTAGTGGATTTTACGGAAGTTCAGTCAGGACCTTCGTGTACGCAAATGCTCGCATGGCTTGGCGCGGACGTCATCAAGATCGAACGTCCCGGAGTTGGCGATGCGACAAGAAAAGAATTACAGTTCGACCCCAATCTTCCGAGCTACTATTATCTCCAGCTCAACAGCGACAAGAAATCGCTGACGCTCAACGCCAAAACAGAGGCCGGCAAAGAGATTCTGACGAAGCTCATCAAGGAAGCTGATATTTTTGTAGAGAACCTTCACCCGGGCGCTATGGATAAGCTTGGCTTCAGCTGGGAGGCTGTTCATCAGATCAATCCTAAGTGCATCTACGGCACAATCAAGGGATTCCCCCTCTCGTCGAAATACAAAGACCTTAAGGCCTACGAGCCGATTGCACAAGTAACGGCAGCCGCCGCCTCCACCACAGGATGGTATGAAGGTGCCGACAATATTCCTACGCAGAGCGGCGCCGCTCTCGGCGACTCCAACACAGGTATGCACCTGCTTATCGGTCTGCTCGCCGCTCTCTGCCAACGCGAGAAGACGGGAGAAGGCTCCTACGTCTACCAGTCGATGCATAATGCCTGCCTGAACCTTTGCCGTATCAAGACGCGCGACCAGCTCACGCTTGACAAAATCGGCTATCTGACGCAGTTCCCCCAGTATCCTAACGGCAAGTTCGGCGACTGTGTACCTCGTTCCGGCAATATCGAAGGGGGTGGCGTACTCGGCTGGACATATAAATGTAAACCGGCAGGAGGATATGACTCCGAGACTGACGCCAATAATTTCGTCTACATCGTTCTGCAACGTGGCGCGAAGGATTTCGAACTCTTCTGCAATGCAGTAGGATTCCAAGACTGGCTGACAAATCCTGATTTCGCAACAGCCGACGCACGCGACCGCAATAAAAACGCCATCTATCAGCGCATCGGCGCATGGACGGCCGACAAGACGAAATTTGAGGTAACGGATATTCTCGGCAAAGCGGGAGTTCCCGTCGCTCCGGTCCTTTCTACCAAAGAGGTTATGACCGACGAATCCCTTTACGACGGCAATACGCTCGTAAAAATCAATCAGGGAGGCCAAATCGGTGAATTCGTAACCGTCGGATGCCCGTTCACCATATCCAATTATCAGCCCTCATACGGCCCGGCTCCGGCTCTCGGTGAAAACACGGAAGAGGTGCTTAAAGGGCTTGGCTATACCGATGCTCAAATCGCTGAGTTCGCCAATACCGGCGTAACCCAACCGCTCAAAAAATAAGGATTTTCCCCGGTTCTTCAATTAACTAAATCAAAAAGCATACAAAACTATGGCTAATACAAATATCTCCCCTACAACCGACTCGCCTCATTTCCCTGAGCAGGTGACCGGCATGTATATTCTTGCCGAAGCCCTCAAGAGAGTGGGCCTTGATACAGTCTACGGTCTTGTCGGCATTCCCGTAACGGAAGCTGCCTACGCCATGCAGAAAATAGGCGTGAAATTCGTCGGATTCCGCTTTGAGCAGCAGGCAGGTATGGCAGCGGCGACTCACGGTTATCTGACGAAAAAGCCCGGTGTTCTTCTGACTGTATCTTCGCTCGGATTTCTCAACGGCCTTACGGCTACCGCAAATGCTACGGTGAACTGCTACCCCATGATTCAAATCTCGGGAGCATCCGATCCGCAGATGGTGGATATGAAAATGGGCACATACGAAGAACTTGATCAGCTCAACACGGCGCGTCCTCTCGTCAAGTTAGCCCTCCGCTGCTCTCACGCAAAGGACATCCCCTCGGCTGTGGCCCGCGCCTATCGTGCGGCCGTTTCAGGACGTCCCGGAGGCGTATATATCGACATGACGACTCCGGCGCTCGCCGAAATTATGAATGCCTCCGACGCGGAGAAGCTTTTCTATTCTCCTGTCGATCCGTACTCTCCCGTCGCTCCGAATCAAAATGCAATAGAGCGTGCTGCGGAGATTCTCGCTTCCGCCAAACGCCCGGCTATTCTTCTGGGCAAGGGAGCCGCATACGCTCAGGTAGATGATAAAATCAAAAAACTCATCGAGAAATACAATATTCCTTATCTCCCGATGTCAATGGCGAAAGGTCTTATGCCCGACAACGGTCCTCTCAGCGCCCTTTCGTGCCGCAGCGACATTATGGAAAAAAGCGACGTCGTAGTGGTCATCGGCGCACGACTCAACTGGATGCTCTCGTTTGGTCACGGCAAATGGAATCCTGCTATTAAATTCATTCAGCTTGACGTGGAGCCGCAGGAAATAGATGTCAATGTGCCCATCGCCGCACCGGTGGTCGGTGACATGGCTCTCTCGCTTGACGCTCTCCTCGCCGCGCTTGAAAACAAAACGATGCAGGCCGATCCGCAGTGGCTCAAATCCATTCAGACGGAAACGAAGGCTAAGAATGGAAAATTTGCCGCCCGCCTCGCGAAGGAAAGCGCCGTCTCGCCGATGAATCACTTCACCGCCCTCAGCGCCATAAAACCGATATTGGAAGCGCATCCCGACATCATCCTTGTCAATGAAGGTGCCAATACGCTCGACGATACCCGCGACGCAATTGACATGAGTCTGCCTCGCCACCGCATCGACTGCGCTACATGGGCCATTATGGGCATGGGTATGGGCTCGGCCGTCGGCGCAGCAGTCTCGACCGGGAAACGCGTCGTCGCCATCGAGGGAGATTCCGCTTTCGGTTTCTCGGGAATGGATTTCGCCACTATATGCCGCTTCAAGCTCCCTGTAACCGTAGTAATCTTCAATAACGGCGGTATCTATAACAATGTCGGCATAAATCCGAGCACTGACCCGGCCATCGAGAAAGATCCCGCCCCGACCACACTCGACATTCATGCACGTTATGACAAGATGGGCGAAATATTCGGCGCAGCAAATTATTACGTCACAACGCCTGAAGAGCTTTCTAAAGCATTCGCCGAGGCTATCACAATCGACGGGCCTGCCATCATCGACGTTCAGCTTGCTGACGACGCCGGTAAGGAAAGCGGCCACATCGGATACCTCAACCCTGCTCCCCTGATTAATTATACTGTATAAAACCCGAAAATTACCGGAGTTGCAGGCTTTGTGCCGGTGGCTCCGGCAAACTAAATCTACTGAGTTATGAATCTTTCTCACGTTATACTTTACGCGATAGTCCCTATCATCGTCGTGATGCTCGCCGGATTCATCGCAGGAAAGAAAGGAGCATTCTCGGGCGACGACGCCAAGAAATTCAATAAAGTGGTGCTCGATTTCGCTTTGCCCGCCGCCCTTTTCGTATCAATCGTTCAGGCAAGCCGCGAGATGCTGGTAAAAGATCTGAAACTTACCATTGTCTCGATCGCAGGCATCATGTTCTGCTTCCTGCTTGTATATTTCATTTTCAAGTATTGCTTTAAGAAGAACACCGGCGCCGACGCCGCCGTTTCCGCCCTCATCAGCGGTTCACCGACTATCGGCTTCCTCGGCTTTGCCGTCCTCGAACCGATCTTCGGCACCACTCCCGCAGTCGCGCTCGTCGTCGCCATCGTAGGTATCGTAGTAAATGCCATCGGCATCCCGGTCGGACTGTCGCTGATGAATGCGTCGCTTGAAAAGCAAAAACCCGATTCCGCGAAGAAACAAAGTGCTTGGAAGCCCGTTATTCACGCGCTGAAGCAACCTGTGGCTTGGGCGCCGATACTCGCTGTAATCTGGGTTGTGGCCGGAATCCCGTGGCCTAAAGAGCTCAGCCCCTCATTCAATCTTATCGCAAAGGCCAATGCATCGATGGCCGTATTTTCTGCCGGTATTGTCCTCTCCACAATCAAATTCCAAATCAATTGGCAGGTTATTCTCGGCTCTATCATGAAGATGGTGCTTATGCCGGCGGTCGTGCTCGCACTCGGTCTACTCTGCCGGATGGATCCTGAAAACCTCAAGATGCTTGTCGTGGCAGCCGTTCTTCCCCCGGCATTCTCAGGTATCATTATCGCCGATGAATACAACACATACGTGGCCGATGGCACATCCTCGCTGACACTGTCCGTCATCCTCTTCGTAGGCTTCTGCCCACTCTGGATATGGCTTACCGATATGGTTCTCGCTATCCCCGGAATCTGACAAATTGCATTTAATAAAAAAGAGGCTGCGCCGTAATTGAACTGCACCCCAAAAGTTAGACAAAAAACTTTTGGAGTGCAGTTCATATTAATATTTTTACGGCACAGTCTCTTTTTATTATATATACTCTCTCTTCAGAAGAGGATGTTGTATTTCTTCAGGAGCTTGACGGGATGATAGGATTCTTTCGCTTTGCGAAGCCCTGCATCGCCGGAATCATCTTCACGATTGACGTAACGCAACTCGGGGTGACGCTCTAACATTCTCTGAGCAAAAAGTTTATTTATGGCCTCGTATGAGCCGGGGATAGCACGCGTTGCCTTCTCTATATGTATGAAAAGAGTGTCGTCGATAATATCACCGACAGTAAACGCCACTACCGCACCGTCCACAATCAGAATTGCCCCCTCCATACCATCGGGATTGCGACGGAAGTCGCGCAAGAGTTTCCGCGTCATGGCGCGCTCGGTGACGGCCATCTCGGTCTCATCGCCCTCCATATCGAAAATATCCATAAATTCGAGCGCGTAATGCACGTTGGCCGGCGTAAGGTCAAGCAATTCGTAATCAGGGCATACGCTCTTGAATTTGTTGAAATGATTGCGTTTCTTCATCAATTTCTTACCGCTAAACGTGGCCAGCGGCTCGATGTCGTAGAGGTAATCGGCCCAATCTTTGAGTTCTTCGATGCGCATAGGCACAAGCGAACGGAACGCGGGAAGATAATCTTCGGGCACGGCGCTCAATTCCAATGTAATATTCTTCGCGGCGCAGTAATTTTTCAAAAGCTGAATCGATTCTGACAGGGCCATACGTCCGACCGGCACGGAGAACGCCGGCTTCGTCAGATCATTCTCCACTACCCCTTTGATGAAAAGCGTATCGCGATAGATGCAATATTCATAATTGAAAACATCTACCCACATCAGCAGTCCGCCGATAGAGAAATCCGTGGTTCTTCCCCGCTGATAGCAGAGATAGGGGTAGATAAAACGCATATCTTCTACTGTGATGCGTTTGAATCGCAATGGCGACTCGGATATAGTGTATCGTCCACGCTTTGCCGTGGAAGGCGTATATGTTGTAGGGGTATTCATAGAATCGTCATTAAATTCCTAATTTCTCTTTTCTCTTAAAACACTCATTTCCCTACAACGGTTTACGCTTCGCCCTGCGCCAAGTAAAAAAAGAGCACGCATCTCGCGCACTCTCTTTCCTTGAAGTATTAAAAAATTGCGATTTACAATTTGCAGGATGAACAACGGGGTTTGATCTGCTTGAAGAAATCGTTGCCCTTGTTGTCCACGAGGATGAATGCGGGGAAGTCCTCAACCTCGATTTTCCAGATAGCCTCCATACCGAGCTCAGGATATTCAAGAAGCTCAACATTCTTGATAGAGTTTTTAGCAAGAATTGCAGCCGGGCCGCCGATAGAGCCGAGGTAGAAACCGCCGTGCTTCTTGCAAGCGTCCGTAACCTGCTGGCTACGGTTGCCCTTTGCAATCATTATCATCGAGCCGCCTGCAGCTTGGAACTGATCCACGTAGGGGTCCATACGTCCGGCAGTCGTCGGGCCGAACGAACCGGAGGGAAGTCCTTCGGGCTTCTTGGCCGGGCCTGCATAATAGATGGGGTGATCTTTGAGATACTGAGGCATGGGCTCGCCGTTGTCGAGACGCTCTTTGATCTTGGCGTGAGCGATGTCGCGGCCTACGATGATCGTGCCTTTCAGCGAGAGACGGGTGCTGACGGGATATTTGTCGAGTTCAGCGAGAATCTCGTTCATCGGGCGGTTGAGGTCAATCTTCACAACCTCACCCTCGCCGGCGTTTCTCATCTCCTCGGGAATCAGCTCGCCGGGGAATTCGTCAAGTTTCTCAATCCACAGACCATCTTTATTGATTTTAGCCTTCACGTTGCGGTCGGCCGAGCAGCTTACGCCCATACCCACCGGGCAGGATGCGCCATGGCGCGGCATACGGATCACGCGGACATCATGTGCGAAATATTTGCCGCCGAACTGAGCGCCGAGGCCGAGGTTGTGGGCAGCTTCGAGAAGTTCCTTCTCCAGCTCTACGTCGCGGAATGCGTGGCCATATTCGTTGCCCTCAGTAGGCAGATTGTCATAATATTTCACGGAAGCCTTCTTTACGGCTGCGAGGTTGGCCTCAGCCGACGTGCCGCCGATAACGAACGCGATATGATAGGGAGGGCAAGCCGCCGTTCCGAGCGTCTTCATCTTCTCTACGAGGAAGGGAACGAGAGTCTTCTTGTTGAGGATAGCCTTCGTCTCCTGATAGAGATAAGTCTTATTGGCCGAGCCGCCGCCCTTTGCCACAAAGAGGAAATTATATTCATTGCCCTCGGTAGCGTGAATCTCGATTTGAGCGGGGAGGTTGCAGCCCGTGTTCACCTCATCATACATATTGAGAGGCGCGTTCTGCGAATAACGGAGATTATTCTCCGTATAAGTCTTGTAAACGCCGTGAGAGATTTTCTCCTCGTCGTTGCATCCCGTCCATACGTGCTGACCCTTGTAGGCCACACAGATTGACGTACCGGTATCCTGACAGAAAGGAAGCACTCCCTTAGCGGCAACCTCCGCATTGCGAAGCATCGTCAGAGCCACATACTTGTCATTCTCAGAAGCCTCAGGATCGTGCAGGATTTTAGCCACCATCTCATTATGCTCACGACGAAGCATAAAAGAGCAGTCGTGGGAAGCCTGATTGGCTAAAAGTGTCAGAGCCTCAGGCTCTATCACGAGCATTTCATGCCCGTTCCAGTTCTCGACCTTTACGTAATCTTTGGTAATCAGGCGATACTCCGTGGTATCTGCCCCAAGAGGAAACATCTCTTGATAGTGAAATGGTTTCGTTGCCATTATGCAGTAGTTTTTTTGAAATTTAGAGTTAATCGAGGCAAGCGGTATCAGACTTGCTTATGACCGCAAAATTACAAAAAAAAATTCTATTCCGCAACATCCCCCTCCCCACACCCAAACCCCGAATCCCTTTTAATGTCTTTGACAATATCTTAATACCATATTGTATTTACAATTTATATATCCAACGGTGGTGAAATCAGAGCCATTGAAATTTTCTTTTTTGCAAGCAATGCATATTTTTCCATCAGTTCTATCCCAATGAATTGCCTTTTAGCTTCAATTGCCGCCAAAGCAGTTGTACCACTTCCTAAGAAAGGATCTAAAACTATTTCATCCTCATCAGAATAAAGTCGTATTACACGACGTGCCAATTCCTTAGGGAACATTGCCGGATGCTCATTGTTTGCTCGGACGCTCGCAATGTTCCAAATTTGACGATATCCCCATTCTCTCCACTCTTCGTCTGTAAGTCTCGCACGATTCACAATATAATTTCCCGGCTTCCAAAAAACATAGAGATATTCAAATTCACTAACTGCTTTCAATGTATTCGTCGTCCATTTTGAATTATTCCATGCGGGATCTTTTTGCCATATTCGAACATCATAAAGGTATAAACCGGCTTCACTTGCATATGTTTCGAGATTCCCTCCGACTTCCTTCACATGAGTTCCTGTTTCATATTTTCCCCCACGTATATTATTGCCATTGAGCCGCCTATCTATTGTCTGCTCGCTACAATTGAAAGCTTCAGCTAATTGATACTTATTCATTCGAGGGTTCTTTCTTAACATTTCCAAAATCATCTCTTTTGTGACTTGGCATTTCCGACTGGATGGGTTAAGCCCCATAATTTTGGGCATTTTCTCATCCTTGAAAGATAAAATATCTGCTATGTTAATGACAAGAAACCCTCCGGGCTTGAGCACATCGAAATGAAGTTTGATGACATTTCTAAGAAGTTTCTGCCATGATTCGTATGTAGCATTTTGCTCATAATCCTTCCCTAAAAAATAGGGTGGCGACCAGAATGCCAATGCAATTGATTTGGGTTTTATTTCCTTCATCAATTCGACAGAATCTCCACAGTATATGTTATTTTCTAATAAGTATGCCATTCTTTATCTCAAACTCTGTTAGTCGCCAATCATTTATTTTCTTAAGAATGTCGAATGAAACTCTCGCACGCATCTTTAATGGATTTTTCTTCGCATCATCCTTCCCCGGAAAAAACAGCGAAGGAAACTGCTGCAAATAGTTGGGATTTTGCGTTAAGAGTATTCCATTAGGAATTGATGCCAACTTTATTCTTGCCAAAGGCTGGCCAATAGTTTCATCCTCACTATTTTTCTCCATAGAATAGACTGGCTTAATCGCAAACGTTACCAACGGAGCAATTGTACCATCACTTAAAACATATATAGGAGAGAGTGAACAGAAAAATTTATGTTTTGCCCTATTTCCTTTTGCAACAATTGGGCCATTTCTCATTCCTTGCTCTTTAATATTCCATACCCCAGAACCTGATATTTGATAAGGAGACATAACCGCATGCTGGCTCTCGTCTCTTGGACCCTCTGATTTTATATCAATAAATACCCATACAGAATTGGTTAATCCTAATATTGATCTAATTCTTTCACTTGAGATAATGCACCTATCATCAGATCCTGACGGAAGTCCCGAATCCCTTACATCGTAGTTTCTTCCAAAATACCGAGATAATTTATTACCAAAAACCTGTTCTCCAACTTCAATCCAAGGAAACTGATCATGTTTTGGATCTCGTCCTCTGTCAAGGGGTGAATAATTTTTCCAAAACGGATAAAGATATGACGCCTCATTGTAATCATTTATAATATCCGGAGAATTCATATCAATGAAATGTTCAATCTCATTCATTATGAATCTCTCAATATTCATAAGACACTCAGGATGTGACACATAATAAGCGTAAGCCTTTTGATAATGATTAAACTGATTGTCTATAAACTTTGTAAACATACTAACAGCATCTTAGTTACTAAATGCAAAATTAACGATAATTTCTTTCCTCTCCAAACAGTTATCAATTTTATCTTTATATTTTCGATTAAGATCAATCTTTAAAATTATTTCAACATCTATTCTTTTCGCAATTTGTAAGGATGCTCTTCAAATATAGATTTGTCATATAGTTTATACTAAAAAGCGTAACTATTCAGCGAATCGGCAATAGAGGTGGCCTTGGTCGATAATTCAATTTAATCAACTGAATATCATAAAATTAATAGTGGTTTTATTTGCGTATATCAAATAAAATCACTATCTTTGTATCTGTGAAACAGCAGGTT
>JAGAUF010000044.1 GCA_017620885.1 Muribaculaceae bacterium | reverse complement strand
TGCAGATATTCGGAAAATACGAAGCCGAATATGCCCACGCCTGCGAGCTATATGCCGCCGAACGCGACCGATTCCTCTCCGAGTTGAACAAATTGCCCGCGCTCACAGTCGTTCCTTCGCAGGCGAACTTCATCCTGTGCCGACTCAATCCGCCGTATAAATCTCACGATATCGCATTGCGACTACTGACTGATTTCGACATCCTCATAAAAGACTGTACCGGGAAACGAGGATTCAAGGACTCGGACAATTTCATACGCATTGCCGTCCGTGACCGCCGCGACAACGACCGGCTGCTCGACGCCCTGATGAAAATCTTTGTCTGACGAATCAGAAATAAATTTTACCGGTCGATTAATGGATTCCCTCGGCAAGAAAACATCCAAAGGCATCTTATGGTCATCGCTCGAAAAATTAGGAACGATGGCCTTGCAATTCGGAGTCAATCTCATCTTGACACGCCTGCTTGTTCCGGAAGCCTTCGGACTCATAGGACTGCTCGACATTTTCCTCGCCGTGGCTCAGACATTAATGGACGGAGGTCTCGCATCAGCGTTGATTCAGAAATCCAACGCCTCTGAAAAAGACTTCTCCACCGTATTCTTCACCAACCTGTCAATCAGCATCCTCGCATATATAATCCTTTTCTTATCGGCCCCTCTCATAGCACGCTTCTACCGATTGCCTCAGCTCGTCCCGATAGTCCGCGTCCTCTCACTGTATATCGTATCAAACGCACTCGGCATCGTACAACTGACCATCATCCGCAAAAATCTCAATTTCAACCGCCTTGCAAAAATCAACATATTCTCATATATCATCGCTTCCGTGGCCGCAATTATAATAGCTTTCTCAGGCGGAGAAGCTTGGAGTATCGTAACACTGACGCTCGGGTATTCCGTTTTCGTAACTCTGTCAGCGTGGATGGTTTCTTCATGGCGGCCCAAACTCCTCTTCTCAACCGCCGCACTCCGCAATCTCTTCTCTTTCGGCGGATATTTCGTCGGCGCCAACATACTTCAGGAAATAGCACGGAATCTTCAAGGTATCATTATCGGGCGACGTTTTTCCGCCTCATATATGGGGCTTTACACTCAAGCCAACAAACTCGACAGGATAACATCATATACCGTTCCCAATATACTCGTGCAAGTAATGTATCCGGTATACTCAAATATAAAGGACGATGACACCCGACTCAGGGATATGCTCGGATTGAATACCCGTCTCATAGCCGGAGTGCTCTTCCCTCTCTTCGCAATCCTTATCATAATAGCCCCCTCTCTCATACCCTTCCTCTTCGGCGACAAATGGATCGGTGTGATTCCCTACTATCAGATTCTGTGCGTAGGAGGATTCTTCGTTTCGCTTCAGAACATTTACTTCTACGCTGTGGCGGCAAAAGGAAAAAGCAGAGTATTATTCCTTTGGAGCTTCTACAAATGGGGATTTCTGATTGCCGCCATCTGTGCCGGAATGTTCTTCGGAATGGACGGCATACTTTGGGCTATCGCGCTGAGCGGATTCAATATTTACCTTGTCAATGCCCTTCTCACAGCACGATATACCGAATATAAATTCCATCTTCAGATAGCCGACCTTCTTCCACTTATTCTCCTTGTCGCCACGGGCCTCGCCGGAGCCGAATCTGCAAAAGCTTTCCTTCATCTCAATGACCTCCTCGCTGCCTTATTCTTCCTTATTTTCTACGTCGCGGCTGCCATTTTGTTGAAATTGTCGGTCGTAGGGGAAATAAAAACGTTTATCAAACGTTTACTCATAAGAAAGAAGAGTAATTCTGCAGAATGATAGACGACGAAACCAGACGCGACTTGCGGAAACGGTTCAACCCCGACGGTTCCCGGTTGCGAAATCATCAGCTCAAACTCCTTGAGATGCTTAAAACCGTCGACGCCTACTGCCGGCGTCACGGCATCACCTATTGGCTCAGCTCGGGCACTTGTCTGGGTGCCGTACGTCATGCCGGTTTCGTCCCGTGGGACGATGACGTAGACATCGAAATGCTTCAGGAAGATTACTATCGTCTCCGCCGTGCCGTAAAGAAAGAGCCCGTGCCGGGAATATTCTGGCAAGACACCCTCACAGATCCCGTCTACGTGCAGCCTTTCGCCAAATTCCGTGACGCTGCCACCGAAATACACGAGCCCGGAACATTCGATAACGAATACAAATATCGCGGCGTATATATCGACATCTTCCATCTCTGCCCAAGCAACTCCCTCCGCCTCGCCCGTCTCGGCATAAAAATACAAAACACGCTCCTCTTTCGCCCGGCTTCCTCATACAAAGGCAGAAAATACCTCCTCCCGATCACCAAATTCCTCACGCAGACAATATTTTTCCCACTCGTCCGCATCCTTTCCCGTCCCGGGGCCGGAACTCAGATGCGGCACAGCCCGGGAACGGCCTTCCTCAAACCGCGCGACCTTGACGACATCCGTTCCACCGTCCGCGTCGACTTTGAAGGCGTCTCCCTCCCGATACCCGCAAAATACGACTCATACCTGCGCCGTATATACGGTGATTACACCGTCCTACCCGACCTCTCCTCTCTCCCGTCACATATAGAATAATCACTTGAAAAAACACTGAAAAATGATCAAACGGCTACTGCTTATCGCCGTCGTTGTCCTCTGTGCGGCGGCATATTTCACCAATATCTCCGACGAAGAATACAAACAGACCGTCATCGAGCGGCTTCAGACGCAAGCCGTAGACGCCGCCTCCGACAAAGCGACCGAATTCGGCGTACAGACTGACGACAACGCAAAAGAGTTCATCCGTGGCATTATCGCTTCCTCTATGAAAAGCAACTCTGTCAGCGTCACCATCCACAATTATTACCTCTTCTCCACCGCGACGATCTCGATACCGGGAGTAAAATCCGCTCCTGTATCATTCTCCATCTTCGGCCAAGTTTACACCCCCGACATTTAGAATCAAGCGGATGTATTCGTGACAGACATTTCCCACGATTTGACATAGATGTATGACATCCCTGTCATACCGAAGATTAAGGGCGCGCCAAAATCAATTGGCACGCCCTTGTTCCTTCTTGACTTATCTATAAGATTAGCCTTCGGAAATAGCGTCGTTCGGACAAACCTGTGCGCAGCTGCCGCAGCTGATGCAAGTGTCGGGATCAATGTGATAGATGTCGCCGGCGCTGATTGCTCCTACCGGGCAAACAGGCTCGCAAGTACCGCATGCGATGCAGTTGTCACCAATTACGTATGCCATAATTTTTTCTTTTTTAGGTTATTTAGTTGTTGTTAGTTTGTTGTTTTCTCTTGAAAAGGTCGGCATCGCCTTTCAGAGTCATCTGAAAGTCTTTGCCTTCATTTTTCTTTATGCAAATTTAATACCTGATTGCCAATATTACGCAATGTTTCTCCAACTTTCTTCTTAATTTGGAATCATTCCAAATAAGGATTAAGCCTCATCACGGCGAAATTCCGATGGGGATTTGCCCGTAATGTGCTTGAAATATTTCCCGAAGAAACTCTGATTGGCAAAATTCAGATAATTCGATATAGCCTGAATAGTCATATCTGTGGTACGCAGAAGCACTTTCGCCTCCATTATCACATAATTCTCAATCCATTCTCCGGCCGTGCGACCACTTGTCTCCTTCACCACCGAAGAGAGATGTTTGGGCGAAATGCTCAGTTTCTGAGCGTAATAAGACACCTGCCTCTCTTCCCTGAAACGCTCGCTCACTGAGATAAGGAATTGAGCCATAATCTCCTCCTTGCGCGTTTTCTCAAATACTACCACATCATTACTGTTGTGCTGTATCTCCATCAGCTCGAAAAGTGCAGCCTGAAGCAGACATTCTATTTTATTCTTCGTAAAAAGAGAACGAGGTTTCGCAAGCTCCGAACGGAAAAATCCATAATAGCGGTTCAGCTCCTCTGCGCGATCGGATTCAAGTTTCGTAACAGGCTCTGTGCGGTGATGTATCAGAAGAGGCAAGAGGTCTGTCAGCTTGGGAAGAACATCCTCCACAATACGTTGCGAACATGCTATTATATGAGAGGAGAAATCTTCATTACAACTGAGCAGATTAATATAATTCTTCGGCTGAATGAAAATCAGAGTATCCTTCTCAATGTCATACGACTTGAGGTCAATCTCTACCCTTCCGCTCCCTTTACGGCAAAGGATGATGATAAGCGCATTGATGCGCATAGGGAAATTATGCTGCTGATAAGGGATGAATCCCGAATCAAATACCAGAACCTCCTCATCAAGGTTCACGTTATTTATATTGCGTGCTATATCGCTTAAACTCACAGTCTTTTCCATAGCTGTCTCATTATTTACTTCTCTTGACAACGGCATTCAATACCATTCCGAAATGACGTGCAAGCGTTTTCGGCAATCCGTAATGGCCGCGCATAATACGGAAACGCTCTTTCAGCGACGCGACTTTATTGCGGTCGGTAAGGCCGTCCGACAGATAATGTATCGCAACTCGGCGAAGATTGTGGCATCGCTCGGGCGAAGTACGTTTTATGCATTTCACCGTCCAGTCGTAATCGGCCGAAAAACGATATGACAGATCATATTCCGGAGACAAACTCCTTTTGACCATAAAAGCCTGATGACATATCAACATGCCGCGCGAAAACGACTCAAAGGTCAAAACATCCGGTGCGCTGTGGTGACGATGACCAATCACAGTGCCTTCACAATCCACTATATCCGTATCGCCGTAAATGATGTCGGCACCGGTAGCAGCACCGTCGGCGAATGAGGCAAGCACATCGGGCGCTGCAAAGCAATCGCCGGCATTAAGGAAAAGAACATATTCTCCACGAGCCTGACGCAATCCCTTGTTCATCGCATCATAAAGCCCCTTGTCAGGCTCGCTGATGATGCGGGTTCGTTCAGTGCGCATCTTGGCGGCGACGTTCACAGTGCCGTCTTTGGAAGCTCCGTCAATTATCAGATGCTCGTAATCGCCGAACGTCTGCTCCGCGATGCTCTTCATCGTAGAGGGGAGTTCTTTTTCGGCATTGTATGTTATCGTTATTATGCTTATCAGACACATATCAATTATTCACCCTTTCCCCGTCAATTCTTCTACATTGAAATTACTTCACAGTCAGATCGCCGCTATATATCTTCATCAGCTCGGCGTAGTGGCGGTCGCGGGAGAACTGCTCCAGCGCACGACGGCTAATCGCTTCGTTGTCAAACGGATGACGCTTCCCGAAATCCTTAAGGATACGCCCTATCTCCTCGGCATTGCCGGGATGGAAAAGGATACCGTCTTTCTCAGTTATGAGTTCCGGAATTCCCCCTATCGAAGCGCCTATGACGGGAGTTCCCGCACAAAGCGACTCAATTACCGACAGAGGATTATTCTCATAACATTCCGACGGAATGACCGACGCTTTAGCACCGGAAAGCAATTTCACCACACCGTCGGCGTCCAGCTGACCGAGAAATTCGATGTTTGGATTGTCGGAATATTTTGTACGCAACTCCTCCGACAACGGTCCATCACCACCCACCTTGAAGCGAACGCCGGAATCATTGACCCCTTTCAGCAGCGTCTCAACCCCCTTCTCCTCGGAAAGGCGGCCTACATAGCAGAAATAATCACGTTCCTTATTCTGCGCGCCACGCGCTAAAGATGCACTCTTCTCAGGATCGATGAAATTGTGTAAGGCTATCACCTTATGGGCGCCATATCCCCCTTCGAGCATCTTATTGCGCATAAACTGCGAAGGGGCGATAAAACACGACGTGAATCGCGACAGACGGGCTCTGTTCCAGCTACGCGACTCAAGGTCTGCCATCACGCTCTGCACCAGCGACCCCTTCATACAGCGATTATGCACCACGCGCAGACCGCCATGGAAACATTCTTCACACAACTCACCCCCGGGACGGCGGCAAGCATAGCTCGGACACAGCAATTTGTAATCGTGCAACGTCCAGACAACCCGAATACCCCGTTTGGCCGCCATCTCGCCGATAACCGGCGAAAGATAACTGTGTACATTGTGCAGATGCACAACGTCGGGACGGAAATCGTCAAGCACACGGGCGGCGCTCTCCACTATATCTCCTTTACCGAAAATACGGCGGGCTCCAGCAATCTTCGACTTCATACCGCCCGCAAACGATACTTCTGTCGCATATCCTGACACATCCTCTATGTCGACATTGTCAGGATGATTCATCGCAAACACACGCACCTCATGCCCCATTTCCTGAAGCAGACGGCGCGTTGCCATAGCGACGACACAATCGCCGCCCCGCGGATAAAAAAACTTATTGACAATCAGTATTTTCACTCTATCCTTGTTTTTATTTCCACATTCCTCTCAAATAATAACGGATTAAACCTTCCTTTATTGCGCTCAGACACGTTTTACAGATTACACCATAACACCCGCAATCATACATAATTGTCCGGATTCTTTTTTTTTGCTACTTTTGCAATGTGAATACACAACCGGATTTTAAAAAAAACATACTGACCGTGACGAAAGCTGCCTTCGGCTGCTTTCAGCTGATGTTCATATGCCTTTTCCTCCTGTTCCTGTCTCTCGAAACCGAGACCTATGACAGACACCCTTCTATACTTTTCCGGATATCCGGAGCTGTGGCTGACGCTTCCCTTTTTACATTGCCATTCATATATCTGCGAGGCAATTGGCGCTACGCCGCAGGTGCGGCTCCGCTGGCCGTCGCACTGATGATTCTTGTCAACTCTCTATATTTCCGCAACTTCCACGACCTTATCCCCCCTTCTCTTTACCTCAACAATCAGGCCGGAAATCCAATCGTATTGCAAAGTGCTGTATACTCCCTTAAGCTGAAAGACTTCATTATCGCGGCACTCGGCATTATCCCCCCGATAAGGATGATATGCGCCGGCAAACGATTCACCTCAAGCCCACCACCTGTACTGTTCCGCAAAATCATCTGGACAAGCACGATTCTCGCTTGGTGCATAACTGTAGCAGGCGCGCTGAGACGCGCACCCGGCAATTCCGGACTTAAGGAAAAACTATTTCCGGCCACAAGCACGAATCTCATTTCCTACTATAATTCTCTGAATTTTACCGGATATATCGCAAAAACAATATGCTCCGGCGCCGGCAGACGCATCACCCTGTCTGATACTGATTTACAAAAAATACGCGCGCATATTACGGCAACTGAAACCACCGGTTATATTGAGAGGCACGACTCCTTACGTCCGAAAAACCTAATTCTAATCGTCGTGGAATCGCTCCCTTCTGTCGTATTGCAACGCAAGGACATACACGTCGTCGCTCCGGTGATAAAAGCTCTCGCTACTGATTCAGCTTCCGTTTACGCAGATAGATGCAAAGTCCTCGCAGGTGACGGACGCTCGTCTGACGCACAGTTTATGTATAATACAGGACTGCTGCCTCTGCAGAACGAGATTCTCGCCGCCGCATACCCGGACAATAACTATCCCTCAGTCGCAAAAGCCTTCCGTCAGGAATCAGCCGAAATAATCGGCGAGGACAGAAGCCTCTGGTCACACTCACTGACCACTCTGAGCTACGGTTTCGGACGCCTGATAGATAACGCAGGCTCACCGCACGACGGAATCCCCTTTGCACAGGACAGCCTGATCCTTGAAGCCGCATACCGCGAAACACACACTTTCCACAGCAACTTTTACCTCTTCGTGACCACAATGTCGATGCACGACCCCTACAAACGTCCGGCTGTCAATCACACACTGAACCATAACGAAATCGACTGCTCAGACCCTCGCGATACTGAATATCTCGAACGTCTGCACCACTTCGACACCGCACTAGGACGCTTCATCTCTCGCCTCAAAAAAGACGGATTATATCAACAGACTGCCATCGCCATTGTCGGCGACCACGAAATACGCCGAGGAACAGTCTCTTCCTCCCTTGATGACGACAACGTGCCCCTTATTATTCTCAACTCAGGCATAAGCGGCACATACCGTAAAAAATGCACTCAGGCTGACTTATTCCCTACGCTACTCGACGTAATGGGACTGCGATACACCTTTCTCGGCGTCAACTACCGCGGACTGGGACACAGCATCTTCATCCCCGGAAACGCCGGAAAACCATACCTCCCGGACAACCTCGACTATAAAATTTCCGAAATGATAATACGCAGCATCCGATAACGGCAACCAGACCGGGACATTGCAATACACGCCCCTTTGCCTGAAGAGCAGGCACATAACAGCCTGATTTACAGCAACCAATATCCGCGCTATAAAAAATTATCAAAAAAAGTTGCCCAAAAATTTGCATAACGCTGAAAAAAGCAGTAATTTTGCACCGTCAAAAAGAAACAATGCCTTGTGGTGTAATGGTAGCACGCAGGTTTCTGGCACCTTTAGTGAGGGTTCGAGTCCTTCCAAGGCAACTCCTTAGAATTGCAGTTAGCTGATAATCAGCCTACTGCAATTTTCTTTTACCGTTTTTGCACAACATTGTCAATAAAAAATCGCCACCGGGAGCATTATTTCTCCCGGCGGCGTAATATTTTTTAGTTAGGAATTATGTTTCTCAGCATATTCCATTGTTAGGTCAAAATAAATCGCTAATTTTGCAATAGAGTAACCTTAAACTTCTGAAGATGGCCGAAACGGTTTAATTCCAAAGGCAGCGATGCCTCCAAACCAATCAAATCCTTAAAACTCCAAAGCAGTTGTTACAGGTTCGGTCAACCTTTCAGAAAACTGCAAACGGAGTTTTTGTTTTTATAAATGGCACTTACTCAAAGCGAAGATGCACTGGAAAAAGGTTTAATAAAGACTCTCACGGATATGGCGTATGAATACGTTGAAATCCATGAGGAGACTAACCTTATATCAAATTTCAAGCAACAGTTGGAGAAACACAACGCCAAAGAGCTTGCATCGCATGGCAGAACTGAGCTTACAGATAATGAGTTCAATAAGGTCATGCTATATCTTGAAGGTGG
>JAGAUF010000043.1 GCA_017620885.1 Muribaculaceae bacterium | reverse complement strand
TTTGTGGCAGGGTTTGGCTACCTGTTGGAAAAATTGGTTCTGCCTGAATACATTCTGCCGATACGGAACCTGATGCCGGCCGAAGGATGTCGATGCCTGAACGAGAGCCCGACGGCGCCGCCGTCAATCCCGGACATTAGGGAAATTATGCTCTCCACGTTTTGATTTTGCAAATATACAAATTATTTTTCAGGAACAAAAGCCGTATGATAAAAAAGAGTAAAAATTAAGAAAAAATTAACTTAATGGATTTGGTGATTGTGGTTGGTATTGTTATGGCGTTTGTTGTGTATTGTCGAACAGGCTCTTAAGGAAAGAGTTTTAAACGAAAGTGTGCCGAAAATGAATTTTTCGGCACACTTTCGTTTAAGAGGGTGTGGTGTCAGAGTGTGTAAAACTGAGTGAATGCCGCGACGGCGGTTTCGTGGTCGGCAACGCCACAGGTTTCGATGGCAGAGTGCATGGCCCAAACGGGATTGCCCATATCGACGCCTCTGATATCCATCTGTCCGGTCAGGATATTGCCGAGAGTTGAGCCTCCGGCCACATCAGAGTGATTGACGAAATACTGGAATTTTGCGCCGGCTTTACGACATATTTCGGCAAATACCGCAGCGGCGTCACCATCGGTCATATATTTGCAGTTGGCGTTGATTTTGATTGCCGGTCCACCTCCTATGACGGGATGATTTGTCGGATCGAATTTCTCATTGTAGTTGGGATGCCACGCGTGGGCATCATCGGCTGAAATCATAAAGGAACGTGCGAGAGCCTTGAAGAATGCTTCAGTATCGTCTGCTTCGAGCAGACGTGTTGCGCGTTCGAGAATATTGCGTAGCACGGGGGAGTGTGCGCCCTGCTTTGTGCCGCTGCCGGTCTCCTCATTGTCGAAGATTGCCATGACTCGCGTGGCGTCGGTTTTGGTGTCAGCGGCGTCGAGGAGTGCCTGAAGCGCTCCGAAGGCCATTTCAAGGTCGTCAATGCGCGAAGATTGCAAGTATTGCGATTTTGCGCCTGTCAAACGGGCTTCGTCGCAGGGGTAGAGGTTCAGCTCATAATCTATGATGTCCTCCGGCTCGATGCCGAGTTCTTCTGCCATAAGAGCCTTGACAACGCCTCCGCGCGCCTTTATAGCCTCATATTCATCCTTCTCCCAATAGCCGAGCACCGGCTTCATATCTTTCTGAACGGAGAGGGGATTCCCTTCGTTTACGCCGCGGTTGAGATGGATGGACAGGTGAGGAATAGTGGCTACGGGTCGGCGCAGATCCACGATACGTGTGACGGGGTTGAGGGGATCTGTTCCGCGGAGCAGTACTCGTCCGGCTATCGAAAGGGGACGGTCGAACCATGTATAGAGGATTCCTCCGCCGTATTTTTCCACATTGAGGCTTACGACACCTCCGTCACCATATATCTCAGCGTTGGGCTTGATTTTGAAGCCGGGAGAATCGCTGTGGGCGGAGATGATATGGAATCCTGATTCCGAGGGGAGTTTTTCTCCTACAATGAAGGCGAATACAGCCGTGTCGTTTTTGGTAACGAAGTATCGGCCACCTTTTTCGAGTTTCCACGACTGGGTGGGATCAAGACGGCTGAAGCCGGCAGCTTCGAGGTCGTCGGTCAGTACGCGTGCCGCCGTGAAATTGCATGTGCCGCGATTGAGGCGGCTGATGAGGTTGTTTATCATGATGTAAAACTATTTTTATTGATTTAATTCTCCGGAGAAACGGAGATTATTGAGGGGACGCATGACATTGCACAGCGTCTGCGCCCAGTAATTGCGGAAATTGTCGAAGCAGGATGAGAAGGCGCCGGCAAGATTCTCTCCGTCGCTTTCTTTCACCTCGGTGATGAAATTGTAAAGATCCTGAAATATGTCGGCGAGTCCCTCCGCAATTGAGGCGGCTATCGGGGTGTCGGAATATTTCATATCCTCCTCAAACGTTTCAAGATATGTGTCGTGCTCGCCGAGCAGAGTTTCTATGCCGTGACGTATGTTCATATAATAATCTTCGTCGACGTAATCGGGGAAATAGGCGTCGTCGATCATATCATTCTCGTCAGCTTCACAGAATGTGAGGTAAAGCTTTGGAAGAAGCGTCACGAGATTGGCGACGAAATCCGCCTGTTCGGTTTCCGGCGCCTGTTGGAGAGCGTTGCAATATTCGGTGGCCAGCGTTACGGCCTGCATCATATCCTGCATATCGTGTATCAGAGTTATTGTCTATGGAGATAGATATTATGTTGCTTGATAAATTCGGCGACGCTTTCGGGAATGAATCCACGGAGGTCGTCACCGCGTCGGAGCCTTTCGCGTATATATGTGGATGAAATCTCGGTCACCGGGGCATCCGTGAGAAAAATCACCTTCTCGATAAGTTCGCGCTTCCCGGCAAGAATTTCCTTGTCGATGGGATAGCCGGGACGGGGATAAACAATAAGCCCGTTATCACGGATAATCTCTTCGGCACGATACCATTTCGTGATATTGTTCCAGTTGTCGGATCCGACGAGCGGGATGAACAGCCTGTCGGGAAACGCTTTGCCGAGCGCATTAAGCGTGTCGAACGTGAAGGACGGACGCGGGAGGGAGAATTCAAAATCGCTGACGAATACATTTTTCATTCCGTGCAGCGCGGCCTGTGCCATTTCAAGCCTGAGACGGTCGTCCGTTATCCGTTTGTCCGCTTTGAGCGGATTCTGCGGGGAGACCATGACACACACCTCATCGACGACGCCGGAGGCCGCGATATAGTTGGCCAGCATGACGTGGCCATTGTGTATCGGGTCGAACGATCCGCCGAAGAGTGCCGTGATGCGTTTTGTGTCTGTCATTCGCTGTCGGGAGAGAGATGGGACTATTTGTCAATAAAATCTTTTATGATGCGCTTCGTTTCGGCTACAGCCTCGGCGAGATTGTCATTAACGACGCGCACGTCATAGTCATCTGCGAAAGAGAGTTCATAACGGGCCTTTGCCAGCCGCTCGGCGATTTTCTCTTCGCTGTCCGTTCCGCGTCCCCGCAGGCGCGTCTCCAACTGTTCGAGGCTCGGCGGAAGGATAAAAATCGAGAGAGCTTCGGAGCCGTAAATCGACTTCACATTGATTCCCCCTTTCACGTCGATGTCCATGATAAGGTTCTTGCCCGACTCCGTGACTCGCTTTACCTCCGAGGCGAGCGTGCCGTAGCATGTGCCGGGATAAACCTCCTCCCATTCCACAAACTCGCCGGCGTCGACGCGAGTCTTGAATTCCTCCTGCGAGATGAAATAATATTCCCGTCCGTCGCGTTCCTCGCCGCGAGGCTTGCGGCTTGTCGCCGAAATCGAGAAGCCGAGGTTGAGGTCGGCATCCTTCATCAGTTCCGCGATGATAGTGGATTTCCCTGTTCCTGACGGCGCCGACAGTATGATAATTTTGCCCTTGTTCATATATTCTTGCGCGTTCTCCCTGCTTGTTAGAGGGGTGTTGTAGTATATGATTTGCGTTTAGAGAGCATTGAGTACCTGTTCCTTGATCTGCTCCAGTTCATCCTTCATCATCACGACGAGACGCTGCATATCGGCATCGTTGGACTTAGAACCGAGCGTATTGATTTCACGTCCCATTTCCTGCGCGATGAATCCGAGTTTCTTGCCGAGACCTTGCGAGGAATCGCTTTCGAGAGTCTCGATGAAATAATTCAGGTGTGAGCGCAGACGCAGTTTCTCTTCGTTTACGTCGAGCTTTTCGATATAGAAAATCAACTCCTGTTCGAGGCGTCCGGCATCGTATTCTATGCCCGGAATCTTTTCGAGCTGCTCTTCGAGGCGTTTGCGTATTTTCGGAACGCGTTCTGCCTCGTATTTCTCTGTCTTATTGAGGTCTGCGCCGATATTTTCCACCTTCTCACGGAAGAATTTGTCGAGTCGCACACCCTCCTGCAGACGGAATTCGTTGAGCCCTCCGACAGCACATTTCGCCGCATCCATAAGAGCGTTCATTTCGATTTCCGTCATCTCCGACTGCTCCTGATGCACGGCGTCAGGGAGACGAAGGAGTGTATTATACCAGTCGGCTGGAGCAGGGAGATTCAGCTCGCGCCCCATAGCCTCTATTTGCTCTTTATATGCTCGCAGTGTATTGAGACTCAGTGAATAAGAGGATTCTGCCGTTATAGATTCTATTGTCACCGACATCTCCACCTTACCGCGCAGAAGTTCTGAGGCAAGGAATTGGCGCAACCGCGGTTCGGCCTCCCGGAAAAGAGGCGGCACGCGCAACGTCAAGTCAAACTGCTTTGAATTGAGCGATTTGATTTCTACTGTAATTTTCTTCGTAGGCGTGGAAACAACTCCGCGTCCGAAGCCAGTCATTGATTTTATCATGGTAATAAGTCTGCTCGGGGCTTCACGCTCCATTTCTTCTTGACTGCAAAATTACATAATTTGCAGCACATATCCAAAGCATTCCGTCAAAGTAATGTGATGCATAAATCAGTCTGACCCGCCGGATGCGTCCGGCGGGTCGGAAAATTAATGTATGAAATTGGGTGAATTCGGAATATGGGACTATTCTTCGATGAGTTCAAAGTCCTCTTTGCCTACTCCGCACACGGGGCACACCCAGTCGGAGGGAAGGTCTTCGAATGGGATTCCGGGATTTATGCCGGCGTCAGGGTCGCCGATCGCGGGGTCATAGACCCAATCGCATACTGTGCATCTGTATCTTTTCATAGTATGGGGATTTTATTAAAATTATTCGTTTACGTCATTTTAACGCATCGGTTATGATAATTGTTCATAACCGATATCCTTTGCGCAGCGAACTCTCGAAATCGCTTCCGGTAGAATGGACGCGAAAGTGCCCGAACTGTCCGACAGGACTGTCGAATATGTCAGTGACGGCGTAATCGTGTCCTGCTCTTTTGATGACACCCCATAACACCCTCGTCACAAGCAAAAATCTGCAAGGCGAATGAACGCCCTGCCAATAACATTAGCTCTTAAATTGCTATAAATGTCTGATAGGTAATTGATTGTGTTGATTGTATGTCGATTTGTTGAAATTTTTGCAAAATTAGTTTGTCAATCCAAAATAAATGTATAACTTTGTGCGATACTAATTTTGTATCAATAATTTCAAATTTTTAAAAGATGAACATATCTAATGAAAGGATACATCTCGATTTGAGAGAATGTATTCGACATTCCGGAAAAATTTCCAAGGGTGTCATTAGGATTGCGTTTTCGTTTCTGTTGCTCATTGGCAGTTTCGCTACAACCTTTGCCCAGCGAACTCTCGAAATCGCTTCCGGCAGAATGGATACGAAAGTGCCAGAATTGTCTGACAGGACAGTCGAATATGTCAGTGACGGCGTAATCGTGTCCTACTCTTTTAAGGATATTCTGTCATTCCGTATTGCCAATGAAGACGGTTACTTCACTTGGCGTCTCCCCGGTTTTTCTACATTATCCGAAGAAGGCTTTCCTGCTGTTCCAAATCGTGCTGATGTTTTTACCATTGGCAATGGCTATGATGTGGATTTCTCTATCATTGATGAGGAGTTCGTGGATTATAATTGTCCTATGGCTGCCTTTGGAGGTGTTTTGGCCGATTTGGACTTAAATGTCCCGACTTCAGAGTTTTCTCAAATGCGAGAGTATAATGGTTTTTTCCCAAAAGAAACTTTATCTGCATTAGAAACTGAGTATTATCGTGGGCGCCCGATCTATAGGATTAAAGTTTCCCCGGTGCTTTACAATCAGAAAACAGGAGTAACACGTTT
>JAGAUF010000042.1 GCA_017620885.1 Muribaculaceae bacterium | reverse complement strand
TGTCAAGATACTTCGCGACGAAATGGCCGCGCTTATGGGTGGCGACAAGGCGCCGATGAATCTGGAAGGACATCCGGCTGTTGTTCTTATGTCAGGTTTGCAGGGATCAGGTAAAACGACGTTCTCGGGTAAACTTGCCCTTCAGCAGAAGAATAGAAAACGCAATCCGCTTCTTGTGGCATGCGACGTTTATCGTCCGGCGGCTATCGAGCAGTTGAAAGTCGTAGGCGAGAAAATCGGCGTCCCTGTCTATACGGAGGAGGGGAATAAGAACCCGGTGGAGATTGCGCTTCACGCAGTGGAATATGCCAAAGAGAACAAGTATGACCTTGTAATCGTAGATACGGCCGGTCGCCTTGCCGTCGACGAAGAGATGATGGCTGAGATCTATGCGTTGAAAGAAGCATTGTCGCCGCAGGAGACCCTCTTCGTGGTCGATGCGATGACGGGTCAGGATGCCGTGAATACTGCAAAGGCTTTCAATGACAAGATCGATTATGACGGCGTCGTGCTGACGAAGCTCGACGGTAGTGCACGAGGTGGTGCCGCGCTCACTATCCGTTCCGTTGTAAAGAAACCTATCAAGCTGATAGGTACGGGCGAGAAGCTCGAAGACCTCGATGAGTTCAACCCGATGGGTATGGCCAACCGTATACTCGGTTACGGAGACCTCGTGGGTCTGGCCGATAAGGTGAACGCAATCTACGATGAGGACGAGGCCCGCAAGATTCAGGAGAAGATGGCGAAGAATAAGTTCGATTTCGAGGACTTCCTTGGTCAGATTCACCAGATTAAGAAGCTTGGTAGCCTGAAGCAGGTTGCCTCAATGATACCGGGGCTTGGGAAGGCTATCCGCGACATCGATTTCGACGAAACGGTGGATCCCTTCAAGGCCATAGAAGCGATGATTGGCTCGATGACGCCGTATGAGCGCCATAATCCTGACGTGTTCAAACGTGATGTGAAGCGTCGCAAGCGTATAGCGGTCGGCTCAGGCCACAGTGAGGTGGAAGTGAACCGCTTTATCAAACAGTTTGAGGAGACGCGCAAGATGATGAGCAGCGTCAGCAAGATGAAGAACAATCCGCAGAAGATGATGAGTCAGATCCGACAGGCACAGAATGCAATGAAGCATCGTCGCCGCTGATCATTATCCTCAATAAATCAACAATATAAATGGAGCGTATCTGCCAATAGATGCGCTCCATTAGATTAATATGTTATGTTTCTGTGCGGGATGAATCTTTATCAGGCGCCGAGCTTGGTGAGGAGCATTTTGAACTTCTTTTCAGCACGGAGGGAGTGTTGGACTCCGGTGCGGAGAGTAAGGAAATCGCCCTCTTTGAGGATCATTTCGTTGCCTTCAAGGGTAAAGTCGATAGTTCCGTCGATTACCTGAACAAGGGCTTCGCATGGTGCGGCGTGTGTAGCTAATTCCGTGCCTTTGTCAAAAGCGAAAAGCGTTACAGAGCCGTATTGATTTGAGAGAATTACCTCTTTGTTGATTTGACCACTAACGTAGTCAATTTTTTTCTTGAAATCCATAGTATAGTGTGTTTTTCAGTTTGCGTTATAGGACGTCGGGCGTCCGTTTTGTTTATATAACGCCTGAGAGTCGCGAGGGGTTGAGCCGGAAAGAGAATAAATGTTAAACTTCGTCGTCGAAATCGTCGTCGAAATCATCATCAAAGTCATCGTCCCAGTCGAGGAAGAAGGCTTCCTCTTTGAATTTTGCCATTTCGCGGCCGTCACGTTTCGTGGGTCGGCCGAGGCCTTTGCGACGATCGATGAATCCGGAAATTTTCGTCATTTCGAGGAGGTCGTACTGGCTCTTCGGGGTGATATTTTCGAGATATTCAGGCACGAGCTTGGCTCCGAGTCGTCCGGTAGGAATGGCGAGGACGCGGAAGGTGTAAGTGATGGGCGGTTTCTTGACGTCAATGATGTCGCCGGGCTTTATTGTTCTTGATGGTTTGAGGGGAGTGCCCTTCATCGTGACACGTTTGTTTTTGCACGCGTCGGAGGCAATCGTGCGGGTCTTGAAGACGCGCATTTCCCATAGCCATTTATCGACTCTTTCTTCTGTTAAGGCCATAGTATAAAGTAGATAAGGTTGTGATTATTTGCCGTTATAGTGTGTCATTGCGAAATCTATACCGCTGAGGCAGAAAGCCTTGACTGCTTCGGCTGCAGCTTCAAGACGTTCGGGCATCAAAGTCTGTTCCTCCTTTGGGAAACGAGAGAGGACGAAATCCACCTGTCCACCGCGAGGGAAGTCATTTCCGACGCCGAAACGCAGACGGGGATAGTTCTGGTTGCCAAGTTCGGCGGCTATGTTTTTCAGACCGTTGTGTCCGGCGTCTGAGCCACCTTTGCGCAGACGAATTACTCCGAATGGGAGAGCGAGGTCATCAACTACGATGAGCAGGTTTTGCAGCGGAAGTTTCTCCTTATTCATCCAGAATTTCACTGCAAGGCCGGAAAGATTCATGAATGTGCCGGGCTTGAGTAATATCAGCTCGCAGTTTTTGACGTGTATAGTAGTCTGCTGTCCGTAGCGGCAGGAAGTGAAATGAGCTGAGGCGTCAAGGGCGAGTTTGTCGAGTACCATAAACCCGGCGTTGTGGCGAGTGCCTTCGTATTCGGGCCCAGGATTTCCGAGTCCAACGATAAGAAATTTCTTCATATTGTCTTGGAGAGGAGAGGGATTTGTGTATCCTGATCGAATCAGTCGGAGCAGGAAAGATTTGAGGGGATTCAAAATGAAATGAAGATAAGACAGGTTTTTTATGAAACTGAACGCTGCCGGATGATGAAAGATAAAAGCAGAGGGTATGCCAAACCGAAATTTGCCACACCCTCAGTAGAATTGTCAGTTGATAGATTAAGCCTGAGCAGCCTTAGCCTGAGCTCCACGGGCTGCACGGGTGAGCTGAACAGCGCAAACGACAGCGTTCTTGGCGTTCATAAGCTCAAGACCTTCGAAATGGAGGTCGCCAACAGCGAGTGATTTGCCGAGACCGAGCGAATCAACATTTACGAGGAGACGTTCGGGGATTTCGGTATAAGGAGCTTTTACTTTGAGCTTACGCATGGAGAGTGAGAGCTTACCACCGGCCTTCACACCTTCTGCATGACCTTCGATCTGTACCGGAACTTCCATCACGATGGGCTTGTTGGGATAAACTTCGAGGAAGTCGATGTGGAGGATAGTGTCCTTTACGGGCTGGAACTGAATCTCTCTCATAACGGCCATCTTCTTCTCGCCGTTGATTTCAAGTTCTATTTCAAAAATGTCGGGCGTATAGATAAGCTTGCGGACATCTTCCTGATTAATAGTGATGTCAGTAGTGATGATGCCACGCTTGGCGTCGATTTCAACGAGCTTTTCGCCCGGTTTGAGAGTTTCGTTGTAGGGAAGCTCAACGATTTTGCCACCGTTGATTACAGCGGGGATTTTGCCTTCGGCACGGAGTGCCTTGCTTGATTTCTTGCCAAGCGCTTCACGCGGCTCAGCCTTAAGCTGGAATCTTTTCATTTTGAATTTAAATTGTGTTACTAAAAATAAGTTAAGTTCCCGAAAAGAGAGAACATTAGCGTCTTGCGACGCATAACGAATTTCCCATCACACGGGGCGCGGTAAGAGCCGTTGGCTCAAACGCGGTGCAAAGTTACTAAATTCTCCTGACCTGCACAAATAATAATCCCTTTTTATGATTTTTGTCGGAGTGCTGGATAATATTACGGTTGATTATTTATATTTTATTATATAATCGACAATAGTAAGACCCTCCTTATAATTTATTGTAAATACCAATAATGTCAAAATCAACAACAATATCAATATTATTATTACTCCGTATTTTACTATAAACGGCGGTGATGTCTTTAGCAGTTTGGTTACCTTTTCAGAATGCGAGTCCATAAAAAGCGGATTGTTATGCCGGACACTCAAGTTCGAGTTGATTTTTTACCAAATTATAGTATTTCCCCTTCTGCTTAACAAGAGCGGTATGAGTTCCATTTTCCACAATCCGGCCATTATCTAAAACGATGATATTGTCTGCATTCATTACAGTAGAAAGTCTATGTGCTACTATAATAGTTGTCCTTCCCGAATAAAATTCCTTCAAATTATTAACTATTAAATTTTCATTTTCAGCATCAAGGGAATTTGTTGCCTCATCAAGAATCAGATAACGGGGATTTTTATAAATTGCCCGGGCAATCAGTATTCGTTGTTGTTGTCCTTGACTTAACTTGATTCCTTCATTTCCTATTACTGTATTGAAATTCTTTGGTAAGGTTTCTATAAAATCATAAATGCAAGCTGATTTTGCGGCAGCCAATAATCGTTCATGATTAATCTCTTCATCTTGCGTTGCAATGTTTTTCGCTATTGTATCAGAAAAAATAGATCCAGATTGCATTACGACTCCACATTGGGCTCTCCACCATTTTAAATTGTATGAAAGAAGATTGGTTTCTCCGATTTTTAAATTGCCTGTAAATGATTTATAAAATCCGAGAATTAATTTTATTATGGTAGTCTTGCCACTTCCGGATGCGCCAACTATTGCAGTCACCTTCCCTTTCGGTAAAGTAAAAGAAATATTGTTAATCGCATATTTGTCACAATGTCGATTGTATTTAAATGACACTTTTTCAAATGTTATGTTTCCTAACTCATTTATATTTCCTGTGTAGTCCTCAGTTATATCATCGTTATCCTGATTATGTATGTCATTTATTCGGTCAAATGAAATTTTAATGTCTTGAATGGAGTGGACGAAGTTAATAAACTGTTCGACTGGAGAGTTCAATTGGCCAATAATATATTGTATTGCCAACATCGCACCTATTGTTAAGTCTCCATTTATTACGGAAGAAGCAGCCAATACTGTAACAATTATATTTTTAATCTCATTTATAAATATGCTTCCACCTTCTTCCGTTTGCTGCAACTTTAACGACTTTAGACGGGTTTCAAATAAGTCAGCTTGATTGTCTTCCCATTCCCATCGACGTCTGTTTTCGCAATTTTGAAGCTTAATCTCTTGCATTAATGTTATCAACTGATATGTTCGTTCATTATTCAATGACTCTTTTTCAAATATATCATAGTCTAATATTTCTCGTTTCTTTAAAAATATAAGAATCCATATTCCATAAATTATGCTACCAGTCATAAAAGCTGTAAAAATGATTTTGTTGTAAAGGAATAAAACAATTGATAGGATACAGAAAGTAAAAGTTGAGAAAATGAGTCCTAAAATTTGACCAGACAAAAATGATTGTATTCGTGTATGATCACCGATTCGTTGTATAATATCGCCAAGCTGTCTCTCCTCAAAAAATGCCATTGGCAATTTTAGTAATTTTATAAAGAAGTCGCTGACAATTGAGATATTAATTCTCATAGATATGTGCAATGACAGCCATCGTCTTATAAAATCTACGGAAGTTTTCCCGATAACTATTGCCAATTCGCCTAAAAGAATTAAGAATATAAAACCAATATCTTTATGCTTTATTCCAATATCAACAATATATTGAGTAAGAAAAGGAATGACCAACTGTAAAACGGAACATAAAATCAATCCGAAGCCGATTATACAAAGATGCTTATAATAAGGTTTAATATATTTTAATATGTAAGAGAAAGGCTCTTTAGGAACAGAAACGATGTGCGGAGGAATAATTACTCGCTCTTTTTCAAAAAAAATTGCTATTCCAGAGTCGTTAATTCCTTCGTCAATCCATTTGGAGATAAAATCGGCTTTTTTATATTTTATCATTCCTTTACCGGGGTCTGCAATATAATAATTCTCACTCTTGCTGATTTTATACAATACAACAAAATGAGATTTACTCCAATGTATAATACACGGTAAAGGGCATTTATGTAATTCTTCAATAGATAAGTGATACGCTCTGTTTTTAAGTCCTATTTGAGACGCGACATCAGAAATACCTTTTAAAGATATACCTTCTTTACTTCTGTCGCACAATTTAGAAAGGTAACTGGTGGAGACATTTATTCCTAAATAATGACATATCATAGCTAAAGATGCTATGCCACATTGACGATTATCCAACTGTCGTACAAAATGTTTTTTGCAAAATTTACTTGACATTTGAAAGATATATTTATCGCTTTATAATTTTATGCCATCTTCTTCACTGTGAAGTACGTTCCCGATTTTAATTTTGTTTTTTTCGTTTTTTCTGAATGTATACCTAATTATAAACCACGGATGCAAATTGTATTCTTTAAAAAATACGTCTGTGCAATTATAATAAGACCCTGCAGTTGTGGTTGTCTGACTATGGATTTTGCCTGTTACATATCTGAGACTGAATCCTATGTAGAAGTCGTCAGTGAAATTATAATTTACCTGTATTGCAGACTGTGGCGCAAAATTTCTTGTAATCGATTGACTGAATAACTGGCGATTTGTCCATGACACATAAGCGTTTAATGTGAATTTTTTAATTGGATAATAAAAATCTCCATAGATGGTTACAGAGCTATGCTTTTTCTGTCCGGGAATGTACTCATTTTGCCATGAAACACTTCCCGATATTGTCCCTTCCTTGATTCTTTTAAAAATCTGAAATGATGCCCCGAATGAATTTATATGACCGTAATTCCTTATAGTCGAAACATATAATCCCTTATCGTCAGTATAACCAAAAGGAGAAATCAGATCGTCTATCCGCTGATAGTATATTTTGGGAGATATGTACCATCCTCTTAGAGATAAAGAATATGTAATAGGCAAATAATGAAGAGACTGAGGGGTAAGATATGGATTCCCTTGACAAATAACAAGGGGGTCAGTCGATGTATTAAGTGGATTAAGAGAAGAAATGTCGGGTGAGGTATTATTCAAGTTATAACCTAAGCTGACTGCATTCCGTCTGTTGATAAGCCATTTGCCGGCAAATGAGATGCGAGGCCTTATATAATGGTTTTTCAGGCCGTCTGAAGATGTCCAGATACAGTCAAGTCCTGCTGAAATATTTGTAAATAATTTTTTGCTTATTCCAGTTGCCCAGCCTACATACAAATATTGGGAATATTGGTTGTGTCGAAAATCCGGAAGCGTGTTTGAGATCTGGCTGAGTCTGTCTATGCGTAGATAAGAATGTATGCCTGCAGAGAGTGTGCTTACATCAGTATATGAATAGTTCCAGTCAGTTTTAAGACTGCCGGAATGACGTATGTTATGAAAATCCGATGAATTAGTGATTGACTTATTGTCATTATATATTTCCGTTCGTGATGAATTATTTTTGTTGCAATTATAATTATAAGCTCCACGAAGTTCAAATTGATTGTTATTGGAAAAGTAATGGCTGTAATAAATGCTTGAAGTGAGTAGATTGCTTTTGTTTTTGATTTTTGAATGGTAAGAGTCTTGCATCAAGGCGTTGAAATCAAGACTGCCTGACCCTTCTGATTTGGTTTTTAATCCGGATATGGTGGTATATCCATAGATCGCGAAATAATCCTTTCCTGTAGGAGTATATTTGAGCATCAGTTCTCCAGCCCAAGAATAACCGTCGTTACTTGATATCTGACTTAATTGTCTTATATATGAAATATCTTTGCTGAAAGATCTTGATTCTATATTCTCGTGATATGTATAGTCAATGGCTGTCCTTCCATAAACACTGAAAGTCGCATTGCCTATTTCAAGATATCCTACCCCCATTCCCTTGCATAATGGAATGTCATGGCTCGTAGCAACCTGATACCATTGATACAGTTCCTTTGAAGGCGTGATTTTTATATTGACCACTGCACTATATCCTTCTTTTAGATAACGGGCAGATGGATTCGTTATAACTTCAACGGATTCTATCTTATCAGGACTTAACGGTGCGATTCCTGAATTTATGCGCATTCCATTTATAAGTATAAGCGGTGTTTTTCCGTCTATTGTCGTGATACTTGAATTGTTTGCATCAGTAACAAGCAAAGGAATCTCCTTTAATGCAATGAAAGGATTGGTTTTTGCTTTGGCTGATCTTGAAAGAAAAAACACCTGTCCGTTGGATGTCTGTTTTATAATTTCGCTTTTGTCTGCTTCTACAACATATTCCTCAAGATGTATTATTTTTAAAGGGGTCAGAAATAAATTGATATTTTGATATGCCGTATCGTTGGTTATATATTTACGGCTGATGTCAAATCCATCACATTCTGCTTCAATTAAATATTTATCTTTATTTGGATTGTTTCCTATAATGTCGATGATAGTTACTTTCCCATTTTTATCTGTTGTCCCACTATAAATAGTCGAATCTTTCTGAAGAATATATACTTTACAATCTTTAAGAGCTTTGTTGTCAATAGAATTAAATACAGATATAGTTATGTCATTGGCAGCAATTAAATTTATAGTATTGCAAATTGTAAATATAAAAAGAAATAATTTTTTCATTGTTAAAATTCTTTTTTAACTGAAAAGAGTTTGTTATATAAGATTGAGTAATTCAAAAGATAAATTAGATATTCTTTTTGAGTAAGATTATTCGCATCGAATGTACAGATTTCTTCATTTGTATGTAATCTCAATTGGTTATTACAAATTCCTAAGCACACGGGAAACCAATTGCATTTTCTGCACGATATTGGTTGAATGTTTTCAAACCATTGATTTAATTTGTCTTTATTCCAAATAATTTTTCCGTTATTTACGTCAAATTTCCCGAAAGAGTTCTCTTCATTAAAATTACATAGAGTGGTGCATTTAAAGATCCCACCGTCATAATTGAATAATACTTGAGATTCTCTTTCAGCAAAACAAACGCTTCCTTTGGGCATTAAATAATAATCTACTAAAAATTCTCTTTCAAAAAGAACTGCAATTGCTTTTTTTAAAAGATTGGGATTTATATCTTTTGTTCTTATTTGCCAAACTTTTTTCAGTATTATATACGATTGTCGCCTTTTTAAAAAATCTATGTCGTTTAAAATTGATTCAATTCTCCCAAGAATATGGTTGTCAAAATTAATTCTTAGTGCAATGTAATGGTCAGGTATTATTGTTACGATATTTTTAAGAGCTGATATTGCTTTGCGATATGTATTGCTTTTCTTTAATTTGTCGACTTTAGTTAAATTATGGTATTCTTCATCCCCGTCTAACGTAATTTGAAAATGACAAGTAAATTGGGATAAATATTTTGCGAACTCTTCATCCAATAATGTTGCATTTGTTGTAAAATCCGCAATTAATTTTATATTGTTTGTTTCACAGAATTCTTTTGAATAATTCAGTAATTCTTTTATTTTATCTTTTTGAAGAAGGGGTTCTCCTCCAAAAAATGATATTTTAAGAATTTGATACGGTTTATTTTTGTATCTGTTGATAATGTATTTTTTTATACCATCAATTATATTGTTTGATAATTTACTGTTTTTTATTTTCTTCTCGTAACAATACCAACACGATAAATTGCAATCTAAAGTAGTATTGATTACAATATTGTACATAGAATCATCAAATATAGAATGTTCTCTCCTTGATAACACTTCCAACTCTTCGTTAAAATTGTCATCAACAACAAATCCGCCTGTTTTAAGTGCTTTTAAGAAATCAGAATCTAAATGATCTAATTGATCGTTTGATGTATTGCAAAAAGAATGGTGTTTGGGTTTGTTTAAAAGTAAAAATGCATTTTGCATTGGACTGAAATGTAAATATGTGTTATTGTTAAGTTCGACATCGAAACAATAATTTGATTTTTTCATAAATAATAGTATTTGAAAATTGCCTTAAATTTATTAGTTGACTCCGAATTGTATTCTCCAAAGTCAACTAATAAATTTAAAATACTTTACTGAATCCCAAGTATTCGATAATACGGAAATCTATAAGTTTGGATCTAAATCTCCTCCTCCAGGGAGTAACCAAGTTATGCCACATTTACCTGATCCATTATTAACTTTACCACCGCACAATCCATTCGCATTATTTGTGCTTGTACAAGTACCGGAACCATTGTTTATTCCTGTGCAAGCCCCATTCCCATTATTTGCAGCTTCGGTTGTCGTGCTTCCTCCCATTATAAGCAACATTTCAGATTCCTGAATTGTATTGCTGATTTTCTCGGGCAATTTCAAATCATTCATAACTCAATAATTTAATTAATTTTTACAGATAAACAATTTGCGGGATAAAAAAGTTTTAGAAATATAAAAAATATTATTTTTTATAGATTGCATCTCGATGGTTATGCGTCTGTTTTGTATGGGGAAGTGGTGGAATTATTTGAAGCACAGGCGCGCGTAGGGGCAGAATGAGCAGTTGGAGGTGTTGTCGGTTTGTGAGAAAGAGCCGGCTGGGTCGAGGATCTCTTCGATGAGTTTATGGAGGAGAGGGATGAAGAAGTCGGCAGTCTGTAAGTGGTCGGTTATAAGTGTAGGTTTTGAGTCAGCTTCATTAATTATGACAGACGGAAGTGAGGGCTCCGCGTTATTTTTTTTCTTGCCGCCGGTCTGCATGCAGTATATCTCCGGGCGGAGAGGGAATGCGCCGGGACCGTTGAGCGTGCCGGTCAGCTTATGGTTGAGCAGGAAGGCGTAAAGAAGGGGCTGGAGTATTGTTTTCGCCCCGTAGGTGCCGTCGAAGATTTCATCGGGTGATTCCGCAGAGAGGTGGGCTGCGCCGGTTTTGTAGTCTATGATGCGTCTGACGGGTTTGTCGTCTATGTCGATTTCATCATATCGGTCGATGGTGAATGTGAAATTGACGTTTTTGCCGCCGATGGGTACGATGAGAGTTTCTTTTATCTCAACACCGAAAAGTTTGATAGGGGCGAGAGCGATATCTTTTCTCAGAGTGTCTTTTACCCATTTGAGAATCATTCGGGCGGTCATGGCAGGTTCGCCGGTGAGTGGTGTGTCAGCGTCTGGAGTGCCTTCTTTAGCGTTGAGGAATTCGATGTTGGTGTGGCGTGTGATGAGTTCCCGGATGTGGCTGTCGTCTTTGAGAATATCTTCAAGGATCTGGCGCGTGAGGATACGAGGGTGTATGAGAAGATGATGCCTGTCTTCGGGGTCGGGCATGTAGAGGTCTTCCATAACGGCGTGGAATATCGTGCCCAGCGTCAGCGGGTCGATAAATTCGGATGGCTCGTCGGGTTCTTTGATTCTGAGTATTTTAGAATAGAAGAACTTCATCGGGCATGTGCAATAATTTGAGAGGAGGGAGGCGGAGAAATTGAAGCCCGAGTTCTCTTCCGTGAACCGTCCGAGCAATTTTCTGATTTTATGGGAATTTTTCGGGATTACGAGAGGCTGCGGGGCGGATGTGGCGAGCGAGAATGTATATTTGGATTCTTCAAGGCGTCCCGGGGCGTAGAGATGGCGGAGCTGGTGGATATAGCGGGACGGTTCGCCACCTCGGTTTTCACCCACGCGAGAGTCATAGATGAGGCAGACTTTGCGTGCACGCGAGATAAGGCGGTAGAAATAATATGCGAAGATACCCTCTTCATAGCCCGAAGAAGGCATTCCGAAGCCGCGGCGAATGCTTTCGGGAATGAATGATTTTCGACGGAAACGGCGCGGCATGACCTTCTCGTTCATCGAAGGTACGATGAGATAGTCGAAATCGAGCGAGCGTGTTTCAAGCAGTCCCATCACTTGGAGCCCTTCGAGCGGTTCTCCCTCGAAATTGACCGTTTCTCCGGCGATGAGGCGGTCGGCAAGGGTGAAAACCGTGTTGGGCTTGATCGCGATATTATGTTTACGAATGGCTGCTTCGAGCTGTCTGAGCGCATCGCGATAGGTGCCAATGTGTATTTTGTCAAGTTTATATCTGTCGGAGTCTGAAGAGGTGTTGGCAGCCGATTTCGATACTGTGTCGATTCCCTCTTCCACGCGACCGAGGATGTCGTGCAGATATGTGAATATCGTGTCGGGAGAGGCGTCGTGCGGGATGATGGTGAAGAGGCGCGCGGCGTCGGGATTGTGGCGTCGGTCGGCTATCATCTCTGCAGTGATGGCGAATTTGCGGGTAGTGCGGATATGCTTTTTCAAGTCATCGACATCGTAAATGCCGAGAATAAGATTTGCAAAAGGGTGGGAGAGGAGCAGAAGTACGTCCTCATAGAAGAACGCCGGTTTGCCCCCAAGCGTGGTTTTATGAATCTGCAGGCGTTTGATTCGGTCGATGAAGGTAATGGTAGAGGTAAGGCGAAGCGTGTGGCCCATCGTCAGATTAATCGCGTGCAGCGAAGGGGGAATGGCATAAAGGAGAGGAAGAAGGAGATTCTCGTCGGGGAGTACGATGGCCGCCTTTGCATCAGTGAATGTCTTGGAGTCAATTTCAGGATTTGTGTCTTCCTCATCCTTTTTACATTCCTCGTCTTTTTTACAATCCTCGTTGTATTTTGCGGCTATCGAGGCGGCAATTTTTGTCTGAAATGAATTTGAGGGGGAAGCGATGATTTCAATTTCGGGTATTTGATCTTTTGCCGGACAAGAGGCCGAAAGATCAATCCACGTCGGCATCGGGAAAGATTTCAGATTGCGCCTTACAAACTTCGCGCCGGCCGTCCCTTCAGCCAGCAGAGGCCCTTGTATATCCCAAATAAAGTCGGCGAACGATTCTTCAGTGCCGTTGATGTGCGTGTGCATCTTCTTCAGCTCGTAAAAAATCATCCATTCCACTTTTGAGAGAATATTGAAGCCTACGAAGACCATTTTCTTAGCCCCTCCCGGGAATTTGCCTGTCTCCCGCAGTTTGGCCAAAGCAGCGCGATACAGCCCTCCCTGCGTGGAAAGCCCTTCCTCGTTGAGACGTTGGTTGAGACGAGTATAGAGGGGTGCGAGAAGTTGCCAAAGAGCAAGGAAACGCCCTTTGATTTGCGTCCCGGTTTTCTTGCCGGAAGCCTTTCCTTTTGTTGCGCCGTTGAAATTTTTCCAGAATTCATTCACTACGTCGACGTGAGGCATACCGAAATACTCATATAGCACCTCCGCCTGCTCCTCCGTAAGGAAATTGGATGAAATCTCCTTCAGCTTACGGACATTATTGAAGAGCTGATCGGGATCGACGTCGTAGAGGTCCGCTTCGGAAAAATCTCGCAGAACTACTTCGCCCCAAGAAGCGAAACTCTCAAAATCGGCTATTTCCGCATTGCTTTCTTGCAGCAGTTCGCGGTAGACGTCATATAGCGTGAAAAGGAGGTCGATGCGACTGTCCGCTTCCTTGTCGGCCAGACGCGAAATGATTTCAGATACAGTGGTAATCTCCGGGGCAACGCGCGGCCTGTCAGATGATAGCCGCTGTATATACTGGAGGAAAAAAGTACCGCTGCGTTTGTTCGGGAAAACAAAGCAAAAGTCGGAGAGATCATCGTAATGCCTTATATATTGAGAGGCGACTGTTTCAAGAAACGGAATCATAATATGGTTTTAATAGGCGCAAAATTACAAAAAAAGTACATAAATTCTTTAATAATTCGTAAATTAATTGTACCTTTGCGGATATAATAATATCGGACTGACATTCTGACCTTTCAAAATAACACAGAATCAGGCGTTAAAGGGCTTTCACGGATGCTTTTTTCAGATGTGACAGGACATACAGATGCAAAGGCAATGTTGCGCAATTATGTGGACAGCGGCCGTATTCCTCACGCGATTATGCTGTCGGGAGTGGCTGGCTTGGGGAAATTGCGCTTGGCAATGGCCTTTTCGCAATATCTACATTGCACCAATCGTCAGAACGGCGACTCCTGTGGCGTCTGTCCCTCGTGCCTTCAGCATAAGGCCTTCAATTTCCCCGATATGATATACGTCTATCCGGTGGTGAAGAAAGCCCTGTCGCGCGACTATGCCGAGGAATGGAAGAATTATCTGGCAGAGAATCCCTTCAACCCCTTCCGTGAGTGGGGTCCGGCTATCGAAGCCGGCAATACCTCGCCGATAATCTACGTCACCGAGGCCGACGAAATAGTGCGTCTTACTTCGCTGTCTACATATTCGGCCGACAAGCGCGTCATCCTTCTGTGGCTGCCCGAAAAGCTTCAGCCGGCGGCAGCCAACAAGCTGCTTAAAGTGCTTGAGGAACCGTTTGAAAATACCGTGTTCCTTTTGGTGAGCAATGAGCCGCAACAAGTGCTTCCTACGATTCTTTCGCGCACACAGCGTATCGAATTGAAGCGTATAGACGAGGAGGAAGTCACGGGGTGGCTTGAAAAGAGATTTGGCACAGATCCATTTCTGGCTTGCGAGGCCGCGCGTCTGAGCGAAGGAATTCCGGGCAAAGCAATGGAAATTGTGCTTCACGATGCTGAAAAATCCGAGTTTACGGCACTTTTTCAGAAGATGATGCGAATAGCTTATTCGCGTGTCGGCGCCGATCTGAAAGTTGTCAGCGAGGAGATTGCCGCTATGGGACGTCAGAAAACGACGCGATATTTTGATTACTGTCAGGGGCAGTTGCGCGAGAATCTGATTTACAATCTTCATCGCGCGGAACTCAATCTGATGAGTGCGGACGAGGAAACTTTCAGTGCGAAATTCGCACCTTTTATACATCTCGGCAACGTCACGCCTATGTCGGAAGAACTCTCTCGGGCTTCGGCCGACATTATGCGAAACGCTAATGCAAAGGTGGTCTGCTTCGACCTTATGTTGAAACTCAGTATGCTTATCCGCACCCCGCGTGCGAAATAATAAAATAATCCTAATCACCGGGATGCATTGACATCCCGGAAAAATAAAGAATATGAAACCTACACTTTTTATACTTGCTGCCGGAATGGGCAGCCGTTACGGAGGCCTGAAACAGCTTGACGGCCTCGGACCGTCCGGAGAGACAATAATGGACTATTCAGTATATGACGCCATCAAAGCCGGATTCGGGAAAATCGTATTCGTGATTCGTCATGATTTTGAGCAGGAATTCCGCGACAAAGTGGTATCGAAATATGAGGACAAAATACCCGTCGAGGTAGTTTTTCAGGAATTGGACCGTCTTCCCGAAGGGTTTGCCCCGGTGGAGGGACGTACAAAACCATGGGGAACGGGACATGCCGTTCTTATGGCGAAGGATGTTATAAAAGAACCCTTTGCCGTTATAAACGCCGACGACTATTATGGCCCTGACACTTTCCGTATCCTCGGGGAAGCGCTCAGAGAGATGGACGGCAAAGAGGATGAATACTGTATGGTGGGCTTCCGCATAGGCAATACGCTCTTCGAAAACGGCGGCGTTTCACGTGGCCATTGCAGTGTATCGCCTGAAGGTCACCTCACCGGCGTCACCGAGAGGCACAATATCCGGCGTGAGGCTGACGGCAGAATCATCTATGAGCAGCCCGACGGCGCGTGCGGCGAGATTCCCGAAGATGCTTCCGTTTCGATGAACGTATGGGGATTTACTCCCGGATATTTTAAGTATTCGGAGAAATTTTTCGTAGATTTCCTCAAGGGGAACAAAGACCCCATGAAGGGAGAATTCTATATCCCCACGGTAGTAAATAATCTTATCGCCGACGGCACCATCACTCTCAAAGTGATGCAGACGCCCTCGAAGTGGTTTGGAGTTACTTACGCCGCCGACCGCGAAACGACAGTCGAGGAATTTGCCCGTCTGGTGAAAGAAGGTGTATATCCCGCAAAACTGTTTTAATCCACATTGAATAATGAAGAAAAGAATATTGGTAACCGGAGGAACGGGCTATATCGGCAGCCATACTACGGTAGAGTTGCAGAATGCGGGCTACGATGTGGTGATAATCGACAATTTGTCGAATTCTCACGAGGGCGTCCTCGACGGCATAGAAGGAATCACCGGTATCCGTCCGAAATTTTACAAAGGCGACTGCACCGATTATAAAACGCTCGAAAAGGTGTTTGAGGAGAATCCCGGTATTGAGGGAATCATCAATTTCGCCGCATCCAAAGCAGTAGGGGAGTCGATAGAGAAACCGTTGCTCTATTACCGCAACAATCTTGTCACTCTCATCAATCTGCTCGACCTGATGCCGAAATATGGCGTCAAGGGAATTGTATTCTCCTCTTCCTGTACGGTTTACGGAGAGCCTGACGTCAATCCGATTGACGAGACGGCGCCCGTGAAACAGGCCACTTCGCCATACGGCGCCACAAAGCAGATGTCGGAAGAGATAATCACGGATTTTGTGCGTTCCGGCGCTCCCATAAAGAGCATTTTGCTGAGATATTTCAATCCCGTAGGGGCACATCCTACGGCCCTTATAGGAGAATTGCCTAATGGCGTGCCTCAGAATCTTATACCATATCTTACGCAGACAGCGGCCGGTATTCGTGAGAAACTGACCGTATTCGGCGACGACTATCCTACTCCTGACGGCTCCTGTATCCGCGACTTCATCGATGTGGTAGATCTCGCGAAAGCCCACGTAGTGGCAATGGAGCGTATGCTGGAGAACAAATCCGAAGAAAAACTTGAAATCTTCAACCTCGGCACGGGCAACGGCCTGAGCGTGCTTCAGCTTATCGATGCCTTCCAGCGTGCCACAGGGGTGAAGGTGAACTATATAATCGGTCCGCGTCGTGAGGGCGACATCGAGAAGATTTGGGCTGACCCGAAAAAGGCTAATACCGTGCTCGGATGGAAAGCGCAGGTTCCAATTGAAGAGACAATGAGAAATGCTTGGAAATGGCAAGTCTCCCTCACTGAGAAAAAAGAAAAATAACTATATTGTTTTGTTTATTTCATATAAAAGGAATAGGAGATAAATAAAACAATATTCCACTAATTATCTATAAAAACTAACCTATTGGATTGATCCTTACAGCCCAATTAAAAAATTCAATTTATGAACAAGAAACTATTGTCAGTGGTAGTGGGTACTTCCGCATTGCTTTTCAGCGGATGTATCGACGACGCATACGACCTTTCTGACATTGACACCACGTCAAGAGTTAATGTCAACGGATTGGTAATCCCGGTCAATATAGATCAGATTACTCTCGATGACATCATCTCATTTGATGAAAACAGTAAGATCAAGGCAGTTACAATCGGTGGAGAGCGTTTTTACGCCCTCGTAGAAAATGGGGAATTCAATTCTGAAGACATAAAATCGACAAGGTACATGCCGACCAGCCTACAATTCCCTCATCAGACGCTTCATTGGAGCGCACATCGCTTTCGCATAAAAAACGTATCAGACGTGCAGTTTCACAATATGCCGTCTCATATCATATCCACGAACTGGGAGATGAATTTACATATCAATCCCAGAATCTTGACAAATCCATCATCAGTCTCACGGAGGCGTGGGTGAAAGATGTTAGATTCTCCCTTAAGCTCAGCGCTAAAAATCTTAGCGAAACAATGGAATCGACCACCTTCACCGGCGTCACCATCCAGCTCCCGAAAGAGATGGATTGTACCACATCTACCGGTACGTATGATGCCAAGACAGGTAAATGGTATATTCCGGAACTCTCTGTGAAAGGGAATGCGGCTGACATTTATGCCGTTGCTACGAAGATCAATCTTGCAGCCAACAATGCGAAGGTAGACAACGTAAATCATACGTTCCTCCTGCAAAGCGACTTCAAGGTGCTGGACGGTACTATCACGCTTGATCCGCGTGTTTCTGGCGGCGTCCCGACTGCACTTCCTGAGAAACTTGACTTTCATGTGGACTACGGTCTGAATCCGCTTGAGATAGAAGCTGTCAGCGGTAAGATAAAGTATGAATATGAGGGTATGAACATCGACCCTGTATCGCTTGGCGATATCCCCGATTTCCTCTCTTGCGAGGGTACGAACCTCCTTCTTGCCAATCCGCAGATATATCTGTCGCTGAATAATCCTTTGGCCGATTATAAAGTGCATTGCGACGCAGGACTGACGCTCACATCGTTGCGCCCCAACGCACCCGAAAGCCTCCGCAGACTCTCATATTCACTTGATGACGGCCCTGTGAAAGTCGGTTATGCCGGAGGATCCACGGGACGTCAGCAATTCGTACTTTCTCCCAACGACAAGAATCTGAACGTCCCCGACGGATTTTCAGCTTCCGACCTTAAATGGTATGAGTTCAGTGGATTGTGCGATGTACTTGCAGTCCCGACAAACGCTGAAAATTATTCAGAATTGCCCGAGACAATTGAAATTGAGCTTACCAATCCCGGAGTTCCTGCACAGGAAGTGAAACATTTTGTACTTGGCACAACGCTCCCCGGCGTGAAAGGTGAATATGAACTCGTCGCTCCGCTTGCTCTTAAAGAGGGATCAATCATTATTTATTCTGACCGCGAGGACGGTTGGGGCAGCGAGGATCTCGATGCTCTGACGATTGAAGAACTGACCGTAACTGCTACTGCCGACAATAGCACACCGCTCAGCGCAGAGATGGTGGCTTATCCTGTCAATACTGATGGTGACCGTATTCCCGGTGTGAAAGTGACGACCAATGTGCTTGAGGCTATGAGCGAAGGGAAACCCCTTGAAATAAAGATGGAGGGTAAGATTGAAAAGCTTGACGGCATCATCTTCGAGGCCCGCGTGCGCCCCGGAACCGATCAGTCGCTTCGCCCCGATCAGACAATCCGTCTTCACAACATTCGTGCGAAAGTATCAGGCTATTACACTAAAAAGTTCTAATCCATTAATCTGACACCAATGAAAAGTTTAAAGATAAAACTGTTGCTTGCAACAATCGTAATGGGGCCCTGCGCAGCCGTGGCTCAGAATACATATTCAGGATATTTCCTCGATAATTACGACTATCGCTATCAGATGAACCCGTCGGTGGGCAATGAGAAGAATTTCGTCTCTTTCCCCGCGTTGGGTAATCTGAACGTTAGACTTGGGGGTACGCTTCACGTCAATTCCGTACTCTATAATATCGACGGTAGAACTTGCCTCTTTTCAAATCCCGCTATCTCGGCCTCTGAAGCGATGAGCAAATTCAAGGATAACAACCGTCTCGATGGCAACGTGAAAGTGCCCGTAATGAGCGCCGGTTTCAAAGCTTGGGGTGGTTATAACACGGTATCAATCAACGCTAATGTAGATTTTGGCGCTGCGGTGCCCAAGAGTCTCTTCTCTCTGGTGAAAGAGGGCGTTTCCAACCGTACATACGACATCAAGGACGTTCGGGCTCACGCTATGGGATACGGAGAGATCGCTTTCGGTCATTCACGCGATATCAAGCAAGTGCCGGGTCTGCGTGTCGGTGCAACGTTGAAGTTCCTTATCGGTGTGGCTAATGCCGATATTCAGCTCGATAAGGCCAACCTTGTTCTCGGCGAAGATAAGTGGACAGCTGTGACCAACGCCAATATCTACGGCAACCTCGGCGGCTTGCAGTATGAGCATGATTTCGACAAGGATAGCGGACGAGAATATGTCTCCGGCGTAAATCTTGACGGCGACGGAAGCATAGGCCCGAATGGTTTCGGTATCGGATTCGACCTCGGTGCGCAGTATGAATGGAACAACTTCACTTTCTCTGCTGCAGTGCTCGACCTCGGATTCATCAGCTGGTCGAGAACGATGAAGGCATCTACCGATGGCGACCGAACGTTTGACACCGACGCCTATATCTTCAATGTAGATGACGATGCACCCAATTCCTTCGAGTCCGAATGGAAACGTATGCGCGACGGCTTGAGCGACCTTTATCAGCTCAGCGACAAGGGTGACGTCGGCAGCCGCACGACGGGTCTGGCCGCCACACTGAACTTCGGTGTAGATTACAAGCTGCCTTACTATGACAAGCTTCACTTCGGCCTGCTCAATTCAACGAGAATCAACGGCCCATATACGTGGACTCAGGTGCGTCTTTCGGCCAACGTTGCCCCGGTGAAGGTATTCTCCGCTGATGTCAATGTCGCTGCCGGCACATTCGGATGGTCGTTCGGCTGGATGTTGAATGTCCACACCACCGGTTTCAATTTCTTCGCCGGCATGGACCACACGCTCGGCAAGCTCGCAAAACAGGGCGTACCTCTCAGTTCCAATGCCCAATTTGCTATGGGTATAAACTTCCCCTTCTGAGGCATAGAGTACAGAGAAATAAACCGAGGGGTATTGCCCTGTTAAAATCGTAAATGGGATAGTCCAACTTTCTGAATAGCAGAAGTTGGGCTATCTTTATTTAATTAATCACTTATGCGATAATTCTAATTATTTGCAATGATTGGGAAAATGTTGTAATTTTGTCATAATAATTTTAGAACGCAAGGCAATGGCTCAGAGAAATACGGTAATGTCAATCGCGAAAGGAATCGCAATTATTCTGATGGTGATCGGCCATGCCGAGGCTCCCGAACTCCTGACGAATTTCATCTATACATTCCACATGCCGCTTTTCTTTATAGCTGCGGGATATTTCTTTTCGAGAAAATACCTCGATGATCCGTGGACATTCTGCAAAAAACGGTTTGACGGTCTTTATGTGCCTTTCGTAAAATGGACTCTCATCTATCTGCTGCTCCATAACTTATGGTTTGAATTCGGCATTCTCAACGAGAGATTCGGAAACTGGACGGGAGGGGTAACGCACCCTTATTCGTGGCATGAGGCGATGTCGCGCGTTGTCAGAATATTCTTTGGTATGTCAGGCTATGACGAATTTATGGCCGGCGCCTTCTGGTTTTTCCGGGGGCTGCTCCTTGCATCACTCGGCTATCTGATTCTGCGCCGCTTGCTCTACACGCGCACGCGCCTTTCCGATACGAAAGCAACGGCCGTCATAATGCTCTTCTGTATGGCGTTTATCGCCTTCCGATTTGCCAATGGCGTTAAGATAGGCATCATCCCGAACGGTGGTTTGCGTGAAACGTGGGGCCTCTTCTTCTTCGGCGCCGGAGTGCTTTTTCGCCGGTACGAGGATATGTTCCGTCGTCGGTGGCCTTTGCTTTTACTCGCTTTTCTTTTCATTCTCGGCGCAGGCAAACTCCATACGTGCGGCATGAACAACGACGGAGAATTTATTAATCTTCTTACTTTGCCACTGACAGGATGCATCGGTTTTCTTATGATTTATTGGGCGTCAGGCTATGTCGATTCATGGGGAGGACGTCTGAAAGACCTCCTTTGCTTTATCGGTGATAATACACTTTATGTACTCATCTGGCACATACCGGCGTTCAAGATTGTCTCTCTGATGAAGATTCATTATTATGACCTCGATTTCGGACAGATCGGGTGTCACATGGTGATTCATTTCAACAATCACGCCGACCAATTCTGGATTCTTTACTCGATAGTGGGGGTCGCCGTGCCTCTTCTTATCATTTGGGCGTGGCGCCGTTATATTCCGGCGATACATTGGTCGCTTAACCTGCGAAAAACAACATAGTCATAAATTTAAATCAACTGAAACTATGAACGTCAAATATTTTCTGTTCCTTCTTATTCCTTTTCTTCTTACGGGGTGTGATAAAAACGATGACTTGCCCATGGAAGTAAGTTTGCCGATCAGTCGCGAATTTATTCCGGTATCTGTCACATTTGAGAAAACAGATACTGAGGCGGCAGAGAAATATCGTCCGTGGAATGATAAAACTTTCACCGTCAATTCTGCGTCAGAGCTGCCCGACGATCCTATCGGGATACCGGATTGGTATTCAAAGATTGATTTCGAGAATTACACGGTTTTGATCCATTACCGCCTTCACTCTTTCACAATCAGATCTTACAGCAATATTTTCTATCGAAACACAGTTGAACGGACATATAACTGGATTATTTCGTTGGGTATAGAGGATGACGATGACGAAAGAGGTACGGATGTGGCTCTGACGCGATTCTGCATAATGGTTCCGAAATTGCCGGCGGATGCGAAAGTCCTATTTTGGTCGTCGCATACGTCTCTCGGCGACTTTACAGAAAGTTAGAAAAGCGGGAAGCCGTAGGATTAAAATTTTAACGGGAAATCAGTAAATTTTATTAAGGTAATAGTTGGAACGGAGAAATTATTTTTGTAATTTTGCACTGTCAGCATCCGGGATTCGGATAATGCTGCAGTTTGGAATTAGAAAGATTCAAGCGATATTTAAAGGATTTGCACTCATTGTAATTCAAGATGGAATATGAATATGCTTTTGACGCTTTTTGCGTCATAATGCTGACATTGACGTAATCGCTTGGTTACATCTTGTTTGAAAATTTATTAATACTTATAACTTACATTTTATGAATCACCTAACAAAAAAGCTCGCTTTGGCTTCTCTCTCGCTGGCAGTGAGCGTTCCTATGGTGATGTATGCAGACGGGTGGAAGCGCACCCCGGATCGTCCGGAGCCTACGCCCTATGCTATGCAGGCATGGGAAAAAGCTGTCGGTCATACGAAGAAGGCCGAGTTAAATTTCACACCCATTGACAAGGTGGATTTCAACCCCGAAGGCGTTCCTTCGCGCTACGTTCCCCTCGTAGGAGCAACGGTGAAGAAGGCACCATCCTTCGTTCAGAAAGCTCGTCAGAGCCGTGCCGCTGCTTATCTCGGCAATATCTACGGTGTTGTCAATAGCGCGGGGTCCAAATCTTACTGGGGTAAAGTAGATTTCAACAATTTCTCCGTTTCCCCGCTTCTCAGTGGCGATTATTTCGCTAATACAGGCGACCTTGAGCACCAGACGGGAGCCGTGCGCAACGGTATCCTTTACATCCCTCAGGGAATTCAGTCTTCAGTGCGTGATTTTGATGTAATTTGGAAACGTATCGACATCAGCACAGGAGCACGCCTCAAAGACCTTGAGTTCGGCTCCGACGCCAAATATTGGGTTCAAGCTATGTGCTATGACCCCGTTTCCGACTGCTTCTTCGGAATGGCCGGCAATGATGAAGGCTCCGAGGGAATAGTTGAGAACCGTATTGTAAAGATCGATCCCTCCAATAATTTCAAAGCGGACGTTCTCGCCGACAAGCCCAACGGCACCGGCCTTACATACTGCGGATTCTTCTATCATCCCGGAGAAAAGGAAATCTACGCTTATCGCGAGGACGGCCGTATCGATATCGTGAACCGTTACAGTGGCATCTTCACTGAGAGTGGCCAAATAGAATGTGGCAATCTCGATGAAGAGATGATCGTGCTTGCCCCCTTCACTGACCGCGGTACCACCAATATCGTGTTCTCTCCGAAAGACGAGATGGCGTTCCTTTTCTGTCAGGATGTTTACCACAACAATGAGTCGTACGTATATTCCATCGACCTTAATTCCGGCGGATATTGCGAGCGAGTTGGAGAGATTCCGGGCAATGTTTCGCTCGTTTCGCTTTATTGCCCTGACACATTTGCCCTTCCCGAGGCTCCCAATGTGCCCGAGCTTAACGATTTCTCCCTTGTGAAAGACGCTCTGAACGGTACGTTCTCCTTCAAGGCTCCGACGACATATTTCAACGAGCTCAAGCTCACGGCCGATATGACCGCAGTGGCTCTGCTCGACGGTAAGGAGATATATCGTCAGACTATCAAGCCCGGGGAATCCACTCCTTCAATTCCCTTTACTGTTGATAAAGAGGGCGTATATGAGCTGGAGGTTCGCTGCGATCTTTCCGAAAACCTTACCGGTGCTCCGGTTGTGAAGCGTTTCTATGCCGGCAACGATACTCCTCTTGCCCCGACAGATGTAAATGTAACGGGCAATACCATCACATGGACAGCTCCCGGTGGGGTAGGCGTAAATCGCGGCTACGTAGATACTGAAGATCTGACTTACAATGTTTACTTCAACGAAGACAAGCTCAACAGCACTCCTGTAAAGGGCACGTCGTTCGAGTTTGAAGTGCCTGCTGCACTTAGACTTGTCAGCGTAACTGTGGAGGCTGTCGCACACAATAAGGTTTCCGACAAATCAGATGCTTATCTTTCTATCGTCGGCAATAGCCTTCCGTTGCCATACGCAGCTACTCCTACGCTGAATCAGGCAGCCCTCTATACCGTAGTGGACGCCAACCACGACGGCATGACTTATATCTATGACAGCGAAGACAAGGCATTCGCGATTTCTCTCGAAACATATCAGGGCAGCAACGATTATCTCGTACTGCCGCGACTCTTCTTCCCCGACGCAGCCAAGATGTATCACTTCAGCTGCTCCTTCCGTAGCCAGACTCCTTATTATGGCAGCGAGACTATGGAAATCTGGGTCGGCAAAGATCCTGAAAACCTCGATACGAAAGTATTTGAATATCCTCACCTTGAGGGTGTCGAGGCCAATATGCCCATCGAGTGCACATTCAGCGTGCCTGAAGCCGGCGATTATTATATCGGCGTGCGCGCACACACTGATTCCGAGTGCTCCGGTGCTGTTATCAGCAATATCAGCGTAGAACAGCTCGCAAGTTCCACAAAAGTGCCCGGATCACTGACCGACATTAAGATGGAGGCTGGCGCAAGCGGTTCAGAAGAAGCAATCTTCACATTCAAGGCTCCTGAGAAGGCCGTTGACGGAACTGCTCTGAGTGGCAAAGTGAAGGTTTCTGTAAGCAATGTCAATGATCCCAGCAACGTAGCTGAGGTAAGCGTGGCTCCCGGGGCTGAAGGCAAAGTTACGTGTAAGGGTGAAAAGGGATTCAACACGTATCGCATCACGACGTCGAACGATGCCGGCGAGGGTCTTTCGCAAATGATTCGCGGATACATCGGTCTTGACACGCCCGACAATCCGAAGAATATGAAGTCGACGACATCTGAAGACAACCTTACTATGCGTCTTGAATGGGATCCTGTCACCAAAGGTATCAACGGTGGATTTATCGACCCCGAAACGGTGAAATATCAGGTTTGGTATAATTCGTCAGGCGTAACATGGAATCGTGTAGGCAACCCCGTAGATGTTTGCGCTGCTACTTTCGATCCCCAGTATACGGGTCTTGCCCGCTGGAGAGTGACCGTTATGGCACAGAACCGCGACGGCGACTTCGTAAAGAGCAACCGCGTAAATGCTCTTGCCGACCAGCTTGGCAATCCCGTCACGCTCCCGCTGCTTGAGGATTTCGCTACCGGTGGCAACGCATATCCGTGGTCATATCTCCGTGATACGGATGCTACGGAGATGTCATCGTTCCGTACTTCATCCAATTCCGATATTGCCACTCTCGGCATCGGCAATCCCAAATGTGACGATGGCAGCGGACGTGTGCTTTCATCGCTTATCTATGGTCAGGCTACCGAAGCAAGACTGCTCGTGCCCAAGTTCTCCACTATCGGTATGAACAATCCTGTATTCAATGTCAAGCTCTGGAATTATCAGTATGCTCCGAAGATGGAGATCTACGCTCGTATGTATGGACAGGAAGAGTGCGAAAAAATCGCCACGGTAGAAGTTGATCCTGAAAGATACAACGAATGGAACGATTATATGCTGCCACTCCCCGACAAGTATAAAAACAAATCTTGGGTTCAGATTCAGATTCATTTCTATCTTCCCTCGGGCGGTAGCTCATACGGTGTCATGGACTATGTACGCGTATTTGAGAATGTGGATTATGACTACAAGATCTCTTCGCTCACTTGCGACGATCCCGAATCCTTTATCGGCGACAGGTCAGAATTCGTAGTTCAATGCACTAACGGTGGCCTTGAAGATGGCGAAGCTCATGTCAGCGTTTCCGTCAAAGGTGTCAAGGGTACCGATGAGACGCTTCTCGCCAACGAACAGTTTGACATAACGCGTTTCCGTTCCTTCAGAACGATGACACGCCGTGTTGCCTTCCACGCCAAGAGCGAATGGCTGAAGTATGACAAGGTGATTGTTCGCGCCACGATTACGGGCGAAGGCGACAATATCACCAACAATAACGTCAAGGAAATCACGTGGGACATCCTTGACAGCAATACACCTTATGTAACCGATCTCGCGGGCGAATGGAATGAAGAACATAATGCACCCAAGCTCACATGGTCGCAGCCCGATATGACTTACGGAAATGTAGACGACTTTGAATATCTTCCTGCTTTCTCGATCGACGAAAAGCTCGGTCAGTGGCAGAACTATGACGAAGATGGATTCCCGACGTTCTCGGTAAGCGGTCTTACTGAAAACTGGCCTTATACCGGCGAGCCCCGTGCATGGCAGGTAATCAACGCCAAAGATCTCGGTGTAGCTGACGACGTGCGTCTCCGCGCTCACTCAGGCAATCAGTATCTCGGTGCATTCGCCGGCTGGGATCCTATGAACGACGGCGATCAGGTGCAGGTGGCCGACTGGCTCATCTCGCCCGAAGTTGTCGGTGGTACCCGTGTTTACTTCTGGATGAACCACATCAGCACGGACTATCGCGAGACAATCCATGTGATGTATTCCACCACGGATACGGAGATTGAAAGCTTCTACAAGCTTTGCAACCGTTCGAAGTCGGGAACAGAGTCGTGGGAACAGACCTATTTCGACCTTCCCGAAAATGCCAAGTATTTCGCCCTCAAGTATGTGGGTTGGAACACGCTCGGTGTTCTTGTTGATGACATCGAGTTTACTCCCGTAAACCTCACCAATTGGGCTCTTGAAGGATTCGACGTTTATCGCAAGCGTGACGGCGAGGCTTCCTTCACATACGTAGGCACGACGTCTGATCTTTCATACGTCGATACTGAATGTGGCGACGCCAACGTCAATTATTATATCGTGACACGCGCCAAGTACAATGACATCCTCGTGAAGAGCCCGGCATCCAATGAGATCCGACTCTTTGCACTCGGTGTAGATGAACTTGAAAACATCCTCGGCGTAGCAGGCGATTATTCCGCAATCAGCTTCAGCGGTCTGGAGGGCAAACATGCTTACGTATACACCATCGACGGCAAGCTTGTCAATGCGGTCAATATAACGTCAGAAGATTTCCGCGCTCCGGCAGAACCGGGCATCTACCTTGTTAAGGTAGGCGAAGTCATTGCTAAAGTTGTCGTGAAATAAATCCTTATATCTTCCGCCGACTATTAAGCGTCGGCGATGGATAAAAAATAATCCGCCGGAATGTAAATTCATTCCGGCGGATTTTGTAATTTTGCAATAGAAAAAATATATGGATATGCAGCTTACAATTTTGCCGGAATTCAGCTCGAAAGTGAGCGGATACAGAGCTATTATCATAACAGCCGACGTTGAGAACGCTCCCACGTCTGACGAACAGAAAGCCGAGATGACTGCGATGGCCGCCGATATAGCCTCACGTCTTGAAATCGCCTCTATCAACCGTCAGCCGGCCATAGCAGCCACGCGAGCGGCATATAAGGCGTGTGGCAAAGACCCCAACCGCTATCGTCCCTCACAGGAACAACTTACGCGCCGGATAGTGCGTGGACTGGGCTTATATTATGTCAATGCCATAGTAGATGCGGGCAATGAGCTTTCGCTTGCTACGGGTTGTAGCGTGGGTGTTTTTGACCGCGATAAGCTGGAGGGGGACGCCATAACGCTCGGAGTAGGTAAAGATGGTGAGGAATATGAAGGAATAGGCCGAGGACCGCTCAACATCAGCGGAATACCTGTATTCCGGGATGCCGTAGGAGGCTTCGGCACCCCTACGAGCGATCACGAACGGACAAAGATTTCTCTCGACACCAAGCATATTCTCGTCACCGTACACCTTTTCGACCCGAATGTGGATGCAGACGCTGTCATAGCCCGTTTTACCGATCTGTTTACGCGGCATGCATCGGCTACCGCCATCAATTACACTCAGTATAACTCGTGACAGCGCGGCAGGATTTATTGTCAAACCAGCTTATATACAATTATACAAACACCCCGGTAACTGATTTCCGCCACCGGGGTGATTGTTTTCAATACTTGTATCTGTGCGGACTGATTATTTGTCCGAAGTGCGCTGCAATTCAAGAACTACGCGGTGCTGGTCGTCAAGCAACAGCACTTTTTCGGGGGAAATCGGGCGCGCGTAGCTGGCGTTTTCGAGGGCCACAATAAAGGGCGTTTCGAGGTTTCCGTCGGGGCAGGCCATACGGGTCATTCCGATAGCTGAGAAAGAGATGGAATTGGGACTGTCCATATCAGTTTCGAGTTTGCCGTTGAAGATGTTGCAGCCGGTGTTTCCATGCACTTTCCCTTCGTCGACGTCTATGACGAGCTTCATATCCGTTACGTCGATAGCCTCTTCGTCAATAGCCATTACCTGCCAAGTGCCGTTGAGAAAATCGAAATTCTGGTGCATCAGACGCATCACCTCATGGTGCGCGCTATTGAAGAAATAGATGAAATACTGCGAATCCTCAAGTCTCCAGCGGTAATAGCGCGTCTCTTCAAGGGCGCGACTCACGTCAAGGCTCGTACCTTCGTCGTCGCAATACATCATAGTGGACAGCATTTTTGAGAAAGCGATTGTGGAGTCTTTGGGCTGATTGATGTAAGCGCCGTTTATCGTGTTGCAACCGTTATTTCCGTAGACGCGTTTTTCCTTGTCGTCAAATTTGAGGTAAGGAGTGTTTTGCCCCGAGGCTGTTTTGCCATAGACCGTCTCAATGGCCCAGTCTCCCTTTACCACCCCGCGAGAAAGTTCTTCAGGGCTGTAAGTTTTGGCACTCTTGTCAATCATAAGCTGTTCGCGGTCGATTGGCATGACGGCGCCGCTTTTATCTTTCTTGGAAGACGAGGATGAGGAAGATGTGCCGTTAAGCACGGAACAGCTGGTCAGTACGGCCGCTCCGCAGAGGAGCGAAAACGTGAGATATGTAATCTTTTTCAGGTTCATTTCTATTATTTTTTAGGTTTATATAAGTGCAAAATTAATCAAAATCGGCGAGAGAGGCAAATTAATCACCCCAGTGGCGGCGTAACGGATATTTTACCGGTCGTAGCAGCAGTCGGAGAGATGAATTGTAGGTTATGTAATTCCATATCCAATTGAGCATGACGTTGATTTTATTTCTCATTCCCATGAGCGTCATAAGATGAACGAAGAGCCATGCGAGCCAAGCCGTTATGCCGGAGAAATGCATCGGGCCTATGTCGGCCACGGCTTTATGCTTTCCGATAGTAGCCATTGTCCCGAGGTCGCGGTAACGGTATGGGCGGATGAACGATTCCGCGTTGAGGTTCCGCGCAAGATTGACGGCTTGGTCAATTGCAGGACGGGCAAGTTGAGGATGTCCCCGGGGGTATCGGTCCGTCTGCATAAGGGCTATGTCGCCGATAGCACAGATGTCGTCCTCGTGTCCGGGAACTCGGTTGTAGACGTCCACAATGACGCGTCCGCCGTGACCGAGCAACTTTTCAGGGAGTCCCGGCATCGGTTCAGCCGTTACTCCTGCCGTCCAGATCAGCGTCTCGCAATAAAAGGACGAATTATCGGCAAGGGTTATAATTTTGTCCTTATATCCTTTCAGTGAGGTTTTGAGGCGAATGTTCACCATCAGTTCTTTCAGCCCCGTGAACGCCTTTTCGGAAGCTTTTGTACTCATGGAGTGCAATAGTCTGTCGGTTCCTTCCAGCAATGTGATGTTCATATCGGAAGGTTTCAGTTCCGGATATTCCCTTGGGATAATGTATTTCTTTATTTCGCCCAGCGCCCCGGCTATTTCGACCCCGGCCGGTCCGCCGCCGACTACGACGAACGATAGTAGCTCCTTGCGTCGTTCAGGGTCAGTGCAGATTGCGGCACGCTCCAGCCGGTCGAGTATCTCGTCGCGCGTGTGAGACGCCTGACCGACGGATTTGATTCCGTAGGTAGTTTCAGCCAGCTTATCAATACCGAAATAATTGTTGCGTGTACCGGCTGCTATTACGAGGCGGTCATACGTAATCATCTCATAGCTTGTGCGTACAGTTTTTGCCTCGATGTCGATTTCCTTTACGTGACCGAGATGATAAGTGGTATTTTTCATCTTGCGGAATTCACGGCGCAGAGGAAACGTGATATTCGAGGGGTCGAGGCCGGATGATGCCACTTGATAATATAGCGGTGGGAAGGGGTGGAAATTGTCACGGTCCACGAGTTTTACGCGGTATTTCTTTTTGTGGAGATGCCGTGCGAGCGTGAGTCCTGCGAATCCTCCGCCTATGATTACAATAGTCTGCATAGTGTTTTTCAATAGTTGCTTTCTTCTTTTAAACGTATAAGAATATATTAAGTTTGAAGGGGCTATTTTGAATTATTAACAGAGGGGAATATGAATGGATGAAATAGATTTTGTATTTTTGCAGTTCTTGACGTGGAGAATTTGGAATGAAGCGAATGTTAAGAATAATAATAGGTCTGATTTTTGCGATAGCGGGAGTTATGCAGAGTCAGGCGCAGGTCAATGCGGAGCAGGTAGTCAATATTGGACGAAACGTGTTGTCTATGGATGATTATATGCTTGCCATTCAATATTTTAATCAGGCTATCAAGGCAAAACCATATCTCTCCGACCCGTATTATTACCGTGCCCTCGCGAAGCTCTATCTCGATGATTTCGCAGGCGTGGAGCAAGACTGTTCGATGGCATTGGAGCGGAACAAGTTCAAGACGGAGGCTTATAAGTTGCGCGGGTTTGCCCGTCAGTATCTGAACAAGAGCGAAGAGGCGCTTTCGGATTTCAATATCGGACTGGAATATAATCCTAAAGACCGTTATTTCCTATATTACAAGGGAATAGCCGAGGCGAGTCTGGAGAAATACGCAGCGAGCGACAGCACATTTTCACGTCTGCTGAAGCTGTATCCGAAATTTGAAGAGGCTTATACCTCGCGCGCGAGAACATATATATTGCGAGGCGACACCACGGCGGCCCTCAATGATTTGGAGACGTCGCTTAATATGGCTCCGGCGCAGCTCAACGCGTGGTTGATGCTTGCTGACGTCTATGCTCAGCGCCGTCAATGGGAGGATGCCTCCAAAGCTCTCGACGAGGTGGCGAAACTTGATCCTCAGCTTCCGGGTCTTTACCTGAACAGGGCTTATATACGCTATAACAACGACGACTATTTCGGCGCGATGAGTGATTATAATTACACCATCACGCTTGAACCTGACAATACAGCTGCGATTTATAATCGTGCATTGCTTCGCTACGAAGTGCGTGATTTCCGCAACGCATTGGCCGATTTCTCACGCGTTCTTGAGCTGGAACCGGATAATTTCCATGCACGATACAATCGAGGCCTGATAGAAATGGAAACGGGACAATATCGCGCAGCCCTCAATGATTTCAACGTTATTGCCGGGCGTTATCCACGCTTTTATCAGGCTTATTATGCCATCGCGCAGTGTCGGCAGCGGCTGGGCGACGGTCACGGTGCGACAATGGCCATGTATAAGGCTGACGATATAGTACGCAAATATGTGGCTAATCCGAAGCGCAATCCGTTGGATCGCCCGACCATCGAGGCCGGCGTCTCGGCGCGTAAGGATGAAAGTGGCAAAGGGGAGGAGGATGAAACTGCCGTGATGGAGAAATTCAATCGTCTTGTGACGGTCAGCGGCACCGAGGAAACGAATATGGCGTATAATGAGCGTTATCGCGGAAAAGTGCAGGATATGCAACTGCGCGTCGAGCCGGCGCAAGCATACGGACTGAGTTTCGCACCTCAGCAAGATAAAATATCCGTTTCGCCCAACTATTCGCGCGATCTTGACAATCTGAACCGCTCCGGGCTGCTTCCTCCGCTGTATCTTTCCAATTCTCCCGGTGTGGCGCAGGATTCCGTCGCTATAAAGCAGGCTTTTTCCGATATTGAGATGTACTCCGAAGCCATTGACGGGGGCTCGAAACGCCCTGTCGATTATCTTGGCAGGGGAGTATTGTATTCGATGTTGAAGAATTATTCCGCGGCTATTGATGATTTCAATAAGGCGTTGGCTCTCGACCCCAATTTCGCCACGGCTTATCAGGCGCGTTCATACGCCCTTATGCGAAGTCATGGTGCGTCGAACAATGGTGAGGAACTTGGTATAAACCGTTATTCCCTCGCATTGGCCGACCTTGATCGTGTCTTGCAAATTTATCCGGAAATGGAGTATGCGTGGTTTAACAAGGGGGTGATTTATCTGCTAATGGAAGATTACACCGCTGCCGTGCAGTGTTTTTCAGAGGCTTTGAAACTGAACTCCGATTTCGGTGAGGCATATTATAACCGCGGCTACAGCTACCTGCGCATGGGCAATAAGAGGGCGGCGACCGATGATTTGCGTAAATCAGGCGAATTAGGAATTCTTCCGTCGTATAATATCCTCAAGCGTATGAACTGAGTGTGAAATGGCACACTTAAGTCACGGGATAAAATGCAAATAACACAAAATATGTAAAAAATATCTTCGAAAAAGGGGAGCGATTAAAAAATAATTAGTAACTTTGCACGTTATCAATAAGATATGATTGCATCCCGAGCTGATTTCCGAAGAATCCGAAGTTGGTTTGGTGCAGTTTTGACGTAAAGGGACGCTATGCGATTCACCGTTGCTCACGTCCTTAAACATAGACATTTAAAGAGAAAATACGATATGATTAAGATAACCTTCCCCGACGGCAATGCGAAGGAATTTGAGAATGGCGTGACGCCTTATCAGATTGCCGAGAGCATCAGCCCGAGATTTGCAAAAGAAGTACTTGCCGCCAAAGTGAACGGTGAGGAGTGGGATATTTCGCGTCCCATCGGAGAGGACGCCTCGATAGAGCTGTTTAAATGGGAAGATCCCGAAGGGAAGCACGCATTCTGGCACTCGTCGGCGCATCTTTTGGCCGAGGCTCTGCAGGAACTGTATCCGGGCGTGAAATTCGGAATCGGCCCTGCCATTGAGAGTGGATTCTATTATGACATTGATCCGGGCGAACATAAGATTACATCGGAAGACTTCCCGAAGATTGAGAAGAAGATGATGGAACTTGTCGCCAAGAAGGAAGACATCATACGTCGCGACATTGCTAAGGATGACGCTCTGAAGGCGTTTGGCGATCGTGGCGAAACGTATAAATGCGAGCTTATCAGCGAGCTTGAAGATGGACATATCACGACCTACACTCAGGGAGCTTTCACAGATCTCTGCCGCGGACCTCACTTGCCCAATACTTCTGCGATTAAGGCAGTCAAGATTCTCTCGCTTGCCGGAGCATACTGGCGTGGCGACGAGAAGCGCGATCAGCTCGTGCGCGTCTATGGCATCACGTTCCCAAAGAAGAAGATGCTCGATGATTATCTTGTTCTTCTCGAAGAAGCCAAGAAACGCGATCACCGCAAGCTCGGTAAGGAGATGGAACTTTTCGCTTTCTCTCACACCGTAGGCGCAGGTCTACCGCTCTGGTTGCCGAAGGGTGCTGCTTTACGCGACCGCTTGGAGCAATTCCTTCGCAAGATTCAGAAGAAATACGGCTATCTGCAGGTCATAACTACGCATATCGGTAATAAGATGCTTTACGTGACTTCGGGTCACTGGGCTAAATACGGAAAGGATTCCTTCCAGCCCATCAAGACTCCGCAGGAGGGTGAGGAATATCTGCTCAAGCCGATGAACTGCCCCCACCACTGCGAGATATATAAAGCGTTCCCGCGCTCATATCGCGACCTCCCGTTGCGCCTTGCCGAGTTCGGTACCGTATATCGTTACGAACAGTCGGGTGAGCTTCACGGTCTGACGCGCGTGCGTGGCTTTACGCAGGACGACGCACATATTTTCTGCGCTCCCGAACAGATAAAAGAGGAATTCCTTAAGGTAATGGATATAATTCTCTATATCTTCAGAGCGCTGAAATTCGATAACTACGAAGCACAGATTTCACTCCGCGATCCGAAAAATAAAGAAAAATATATCGGTTCTGACGAGAATTGGCATCTTGCTGAGAGCGCAATCATCGAGGCTTGCAAGGAGAAAGGTCTGAAAGCGCGTCAGGTAGAGGGCGAGGCAGCCTTCTATGGCCCGAAACTCGACTTTATGGTGAAGGATGCTATCGGCCGTCGTTGGCAGTTGGGTACTATTCAGGTAGACTACAATCTCCCGGAACGATTTGAACTCG
>JAGAUF010000041.1 GCA_017620885.1 Muribaculaceae bacterium | reverse complement strand
CGCTGCTGACCACAGTCTCCTGCCCCTCAACGGTCAGCGCCGCTCCCGGCCTCTACATCGCCGTCTCCGGCTCCTCCTCCCGCAAGATCTTAGTTAAGTGATTTTTCCATTACACACTCTCAAACAGCAGGCACGCCCCACCCGGCGTGCCTCTTTTTCTTAGAGCCAGTTAGACAATTGCAAAGCGACGCTACCTCAGATGAAGTAACGTCGCTTGCTTTGTGTTGTCTTACCAGGATTCGAACCTGGACTGAAGGAACCAAAAACCTTAGTGCTGCCATTACACCATAAGACAATCCTACGCTTCAAAAGACCTTTTCAATCTTCTAAAAGCGTTGCAAAATTAATACATATTTTTCACTCCACCAAATCTATGACGTGAATTTCGATAATTTTGAATTTTTTTATTAATTTTGCACCCTCTGACCGGTAACATTTCGGTAAAAGGAGCGTTATAAAATAGAATATAAAAAGAAAATAATAACCCAAAGAAAGAATATTACTATGGACAAATTGAGCTACGCATGGGGGCTGGCGATGGGCCAGCAACTCAAGGCTATGGGCGTAAAAGAACTTAATTCAGAAGATTTTCACAATGCTGTGAAATGTATTTTCGACGGTGCAGAACCGGCACTGCCGCTTGACGAGGCACAGAAAGTGATCAATGAATATCTCAACGACCTTCAGGCCAAAGCAGAGGCTGCCGCACGCGAAGCCGGTGAGAAATTCCTCGCTGAGAACAAGGTGAAAGAAGGCGTAAAGGAAACCGCTTCCGGTCTGCAATATATCGTAGAGAAAGAGGGTACGGGCGCACAGCCTACTGCTGAGGATGAAGTTACGGTACATTACACCGGCAAGCTCCTCGACGGCACCGTATTCGACAGCAGCGTCAATCGCGGCGAGGCCGCCACATTCCCGCTGAACCGCGTAATTCCCGGATGGACGGAAGGTGTTCAGCTGATGAAAGAAGGCGCCAAATACACGTTCTTTATTCCTTCCGACCTCGCTTACGGTCCGCAAGGTATCCCCAACGCAATCCCGCCTCACTCCACTCTCATCTTCGAGGTAGAACTGATTAAAGTAATCAAAAAATAATTGTTTTGATGAATAAAAAACTTTTCAAGGCTTCGGCGATTGCTTTTGCAGTCGCCGGCCTCAGTGTGTTCGGCGTATCGTGCGGCAACAATAAATACAAGAGTATGACAGAGATAAACGACTCCGCAGAAAACGGAGCCGCACAGACCGAGCAGGTTGCGCCTCTCGAAGCCGCCAAGCCCTCTGCCATCAACAATGACGAAATCATCAAGAAGTATAATGCTGATTTCTTCAATAATGAATCGAACAAGGGGACCGCTCCCTCGGCCGACAAATGGGCAGAAACGGCTTCCGGCCTGAAATATGCGCTCATTACTCCGGGAGAAGGGGCTTCACCTTCCGCCACATCGGAGGTTACGGTGCACTATACCGGCTATCTTGCCAACGGCAATGTATTCGACAGCAGCGTAAGCCGAGGCGAGCCGACGTCGTTCCCTCTCAATCAAGTGATTCGCGGATGGACCGAAGGGCTTCAGCTGATGAAACCGGGCGGTCTTGCAGTGTTCTGCATCCCGGGCGAGCTCGCATACGGAGAACAGGGACAACCCGCAGCCGGAATCGGTTCTAACGAAACGCTCTATTTCGCTGTTGAACTGCTGAGTGTAAATAACTGATGAAACATCAGGCAATCTTTCTGACGCTCGCGGCAGCAACGACTCTTGTGGCATGCAACGGCCGCACGCTCGATGATATCAGGCCGACCGGCGACACCGTCGATGTTGTGATAAAGACGGATTCCACCGTCATCGAACGCACGGTACGCGAATTACCCGAAACTCTCAGCACAATGTCTGACAGCACGGCACAATTGCCAGACACTGTGACAACCGGGGCGCAATCATCCGCGTCGCTCAGCGGCGAGCAAATCCATTCGTTGCTTAATGCCATGCAACAGCAATAACCTATTATTCAAGCGATTAAAAAGACTGAATATGAAATTTAAAACACTTTTATTTTCCACCCTCGGCGTCGGTATGATGCTGGCATCGTGCGGCGGTCCCGGCGAAGGACGTGGTTTGGAAGAGATGAAAAACGCCACGACTCTCGACTCACTTTCCAACCTTTTCGGACAGCTGTACGCCATAGACTACTGGAGCAATGCCGGCTCAGATTCCACCGCTCTTTCAGAGAAGGCCCGTCAGGGTTATCTCAAAGGTATTCAAGAGGGTATCTCGAAATATGGCAAGGACAAGAGCTACCTCGAAGGGTATCAGCTCGGACTGCAGTTGGCCATGTTTGCCGATGAATATGAACAGCAGATGGGCGTCAAGCTCGACCTTGACAAAATCGTGGAAGGTCTGGCATACGGTTTGCGCAGCGATTCCACCGTCAATCCTGCCACAGCTAATCAGGAATTCCAGCGTATAAATATGCGTTTCCAGATGCAGCAGGACGAGTTGAACAAGAAAAAGGCACAGGAGAAACTCGCTTCTTTCGTCAAGGGTAAAAGCTACATCGACATGGGCAACGGGCTCTACGGCAAAATCCTTCGTCAAGGCAAAGGAGAGGCTGTCAAGATAGGTGATATGGTGAATGCAACATCACTATCACAGACTCTAAAGGTAAAAAGATCGGAATTCCTATGCCGAAGGATCTTTCCCTTAACAACCACATCGCCCAGCTTCCTATTGGACAGGCTCTTATGAAGATGAAACCGGGAGCTGCAGGTGAGTTTATCACAACGGCCTACGATATGTTTAACACACGCGCCACCGAGTACGGGCTTGAAATATCGGAGCCTCTTGTGCTCACCATTGAAGTTCTTGACGCTTCGACACCGGCTGTTGAGAATGGCAGTGGGAAGGTGCAGGGCAAAGTGACCGAGGTGCAGGCAGCGGGCAAAACGGCTGAACAGGCAGCCGCGCAGCCATCCGCACGTGCACGCGCGAAATAATTCCCAAGGCATAATTTTTTACGAGGGCGTATCAGTTTTTCTGATGCGCCCTTGCTGTTTTTAGGAATATTTGGGGCTTTTTTGTTCGGCCCCTACGGGGCGAGGGTTATTTGGATTGTTTTAACCGTGGGTGGCGCGCTACCGCGCTGACCCACGGCTACATTGTTGCATCCCCTAACGGGGATTTCGCCGATACAAATCATTGTCACCACAAAAATAATGCGTGATTCCACAACGCAAATCAATACGGGATTCGGCGCGAAAACAATGCGGGAGGGAGTAAGGATTTAAGGAGTTTAAGGAACGGCCGCGCTGTTTGCGGCCGCCGGAGTTATCGTGGAAATTAACGGGGAATCAACGCGCAAATATGTGATAATGTGGAGGATGTGGGGCGTGCATAGCAATTATTTATAGAAATATAACAAAATTCGAGTGCGCCATATCAATATTTTTTCGTAATTTTGCCGAATATTGCGGATGAAGGCGAAATTCGGCAGTTGCCTATTGCATTCCTCCGATAAACAAACACTTAACTTGAATAAATTATGAACTTTATAGAAGAACTTACGTGGCGCGGGATGATTCATAATGTCATGCCGGGCACAGAAGAACAGCTTAAAAAGGAAGTGACGACGGCCTACCTCGGAATCGACCCGACAGCAGATTCCCTCCATATCGGTCACCTTTGTGGCGTCATGATGCTGCGTCATTTCCAGCGTTGCGGCCATAAGCCCCTCGCGCTTATCGGTGGCGCCACCGGTATGATCGGCGACCCTTCGGGCAAATCAGCCGAGCGCAACCTTCTCGACGAGGACACTTTGCGTCACAATCAGAACGCCATCAAGAAGCAGCTCGCCAAATTCCTCGATTTCGAGAGCGACGCGCCTAACCGCGCCGAGATGGTGAACAACTACGACTGGACAAAAGATATAACGTTCCTTGATTTCGCCCGCGAAATCGGCAAGCATATCACGGTAAACTATATGATGGCCAAGGAGTCCGTTCAGAAGCGTCTCAACGGTGAGGCACGCGACGGCCTTTCCTTCACGGAGTTCACTTACCAGCTGCTGCAAGGTTTTGATTTCTTTCACCTCTATCAGGAGAAGAATTGTAAGCTTCAGCTCGGAGGGTCCGACCAATGGGGCAATATCACAACGGGCACTGAATTGATTCGCCGCAAACTCGGTGGCGAGGCGTTTGCCATCACATGTCCGCTGATCACAAAAGCCGACGGCGGCAAATTCGGCAAAACGGAGAGTGGCAACGTATGGCTCGACCCTGCGCGCACGTCGCCCTATAAGTTCTATCAGTTCTGGCTCAACGTCAGCGACGCCGACGCCGAAAAATACCTCAAAATCTTCACATTCCTGACGAAAGAGGAGATCGAGGCTCTGGCAAAAGAACATGCCGAGAATCCCGGTGCGCGTCCTATGCAGAAACGTCTTGCGAAGGAACTGACCTGCATGGTACATTCCGAAGCGGATTATGAGGCCGCTCTTCAGGCTTCGCAGATTCTCTTCAGCAATCAGGCCACCGAAGCCTTACACAATCTTGATGAGGCGACCCTGCTCGACGTTTTCGAGGGCGTTCCGACTTTTGAAATCAGCCGAAATGACCTTGAAGCCGGTATCCCGTTGCTTGATTTTCTCGCTGTAAATACCGGCGTGATGTCGTCGAAAGGTGAGGCGCGCAAGATGACGCAGGCAAACGCCGTCAGCATCAACAAAAGCAAAATCAACGACATCGACGCCGTGATTGACGCTTCATATCTTCTTAACGACAAATACATCATCGCGCAGAAGGGGAAAAAGAATTATTTCCTTATAATCGCGAAATAAGCAACATATATTTTTACAGAAAAAACATAATATCCCAGTTTGACCTGCGAAATGAAACATACTTCAATTCTTTTGACTCTCCTGACAACACTGCTGCTGGCTTCCTGCGAATCGGATAGCGATTATCCCGACACGCAGATACAACTTTATCAGCAATATGAGGTGTTTATCCAAGACAATTCCAAGGCAGGATTTGCCAATTTCCGCAACGGTGGCGCCGACGGCGAGCGTTTTCACCTGACGGGCGACTCCAAAGTGAGTGTAAACAATCACCGTATGCTTTACACGCCCTCCACGTCGGCAGATTATCCGGAGTTCAATTACGCCTCATTCATCGATCTTACCGACCAAAAGGCCAAATTCGAGTTCAAACGTTCCAAAGGCAATACGCTCAAGAATGAGGTAGACATCTCCGACATAGCTTACGTCACCATACCTGACAACGTGCGGAACCTTTACAACGGAACGCCGGTAGAGTTCACGCTGTCAGGCACGCTCGGCAACAACGACAATATTCGCGTGATGCTCGTGCCGACCGTCGTGACCGAAAACGCCGCCACATACGAAGCCGACGTGAATTACATGAACAATACCTTCACGCTGACTGACGTTCCCACCGGGCGCTATAACGTGCGTCTCGACGTGGTGCGCACGCGTCCCACACAGGAGAATGACGGCAATGCCGGTGGCGTAATCCGCGTGATTCGTCGCAAAACGGCCGTGGAGGTTTCCGTAGAATAATCCAACGACATATATCATGAACACTTTTTCATTCAGACGCTTTGCATTATTGACGATTGCCGCTGTGCTGACGGCAGCTGTCGCTATGGCTCAAGGCGTTCTACGACGTCCGACAACGACGGTAATCACCCATCCGACAGCCGTCACCACGCAAAGTAACAAAGCCAACTTCAAAGCCGGTAAGAAATACACCAGCACTCAGAAAAAAACTCGCAAGCAGAAGACATCGGAGCCGGCAAGCCAGCCTCAGGCTCCTGCCACAAAACAGGACCTCTTCGCCAAATACCGTATTCCTACCGATGCCATTGACTCTCAGGCGTCCGGTATGACTGCAGAGGAGATGTATCAGCGCGGTGAGGACTACTTTTTCGGCAATGGTGTGCCGGAAGATCAATCTATCGCTGTAATGTGGTATCAGAAAGCAGCCAATCAAAAGCACGTGCTCGCCGAGCACGACCTTGGCTACTGCTTCCTCACTGGCTCAGGCGTCAAACAGGACTACGACAAAGCCTTTCACTGGTTTAATGAATCGGCCATCGCAGGCAATTTCGACTCACAGATGACGATGGGCGAGATTTATTTCAAAGGTATCGGCGTGGATTACAACCCGACGCGTGCCGTAGAATGGTATCGTAAAGCTGCAGAACAGGGTTATGAAGCCGCTCAATACCAGCTTGCCAATTGCTATGCGGAGGGTGAGGGCGTCCAGCAGGACTTTTACAAAGCCAACGAATGGTTTCTCGAAGCCGCAATGCAAGGCAATGTGGAATCGGCTTACCAGCTCGGCCGCTCATATCTGACCGGAGAAGGAGTCGAAAAGAATTATGAAGAAGCCGCCAAATGGCTTGAACAGGCTGCTTCTCTCGACCATCAGGACGCGCAATTCTATTTCGCCGACCTCGTAATGCGTGGCCGTGGCGTAGAACAGGATTACGACCGTTCGCTCGAACTTCTCAAGGACCTCGCGCGCAAAGGGCACGAGCGTTCGCAGACGAAGCTTACAAAAATGGAAGAAACGTGGTGATTTTCACCATTCGGACTCATCCGACAGGGCGCAGGACAGACCGATGCGCCCTGTTGTTTTCTCTATCCGACCCGGGCGTATGCTTCGCCACTGCTTTTGTCCATAATCAAAAAATATGCAGAGAAAAGACAAAATGATAGCGGCAAAGCCTACTTATCGGGGACAGACGACATTATTATTTGAAAAAAATCACTTTTTTTGCGCTGAAATTTTTATTTATCAATTTTTGTTTTTAAATTTGCGCTGAAAAAGAATATGTCGCAAATTTGCTTCCTCTCCCAATATATTCACCCGCGACACGTTCGTTTTCAAAACGACTATTTTTACCACACAATAATTAATTTTATCTAATTATGAAAGCTGACAGAATTGATAATCTTGACCGCAGGATTCTCAACCTTATCATGAACAATGCCCGCTATCCGTCGAAAGATATCGCGGTAGAATGTGGTGTGTCTCGCGCCGCAATCCACATGAGAATCCAGCGTCTAATCGAGATGAAGGTCATCACCGGGTCCGGCTATCAGGTAGACGAATCCATGCTCGGTTACAACACTTGTACCTATATCGGCGTCAAGCTTGAGAAAGGTTCTCTCTACCGCAACGTCGTAAAAGAGCTCGAACAGATACCCGAAGTTGTGGAATGTCACTTCACCACAGGCCCATACAGCATGCTCATTAAGGTATTTGCAAAAGACAACCTTGACCTTATGACGCTGCTCAACGACAAAATCCAGCATATCGACGGCGTAACGGAGACAGAGACGCTCATCTCGCTTGAGCAGAGCCTCAACCGCCAGATAGCCGTACGTCCTCTCCCGGGCAAAAAAAGATAACCCACTCTGAAGATATTTCGAGGGTGTGTCAGAATTTCATTTTTGGCACACCCTTCTGAAATTTAACCCGTTATCCTTTCTCTCTCTGCTTCAAAAAATTTCTCTTCCGTTCAAAAACACATACATCGATGATTCAGAATCCTGACAAAAATCTTCCCATCGGCAAATCTGTTATTTATGCGGTTCTCGCAGCAATGTTTCTCGCTGTCGTGGCACTTTTCTTCTTCTTCCCCGACGACGTGCAGGGGCGCGTACTCCAGCAACACGACATATTGCAGGGCATAGCCAACGGACAGGAGGGAAAAGCCTTCCATGAGGCAACAGGAGAAACAACGCGATGGACCAACTCGCTATTTTCCGGCATGCCTAACTTCCAGATCGCACCGACATATCCGGCCAATACTCTGCTTGCTTGGATTTCCGATGCCTTCTCTCTATGGCTGCCGTCGCCGGCCAATCTCCTTTTCGCGATGATGTTCGGATTCTTCATCCTGTGCCTCACCCTGAAGATGAAATGGCCGCTCGCTCTCTTCGGGGCCATCGCGTGGGGATTCTCATCTTATTTCATCATAATCATCGGTGCCGGACATATATGGAAATTCGTCACCCTCGCATATATTCCGCCTACAATAGCCGGCCTTGTGCTCCTCTATCGAGGCAAATACCTCTACGGAACCGCCATGGCCGCACTGTTCGGCGCTCTTCAGCTGCAGAGCAATCATCCGCAGATGTCTTACTATTTCATGTTCGTCATCTTAGCGTTGCTGGCAGCATGGCTCGTGGACGCCGTTAAAAATCACACGACGCGCCAGTGGTCGATTGCCACATCCTGCGCCGTTTTTGCCGCCATTCTCGCCGTGGCAGCCAATTCCCCCTCTCTCTATAATTCATACGAATATTCAAAAGAAACAATCCGCGGTCGTGCCACAGAACTGACCGCAGATAATCAGCAAGCACCTCAGGCGGGAATGGACCGCGACGCCATAACAGCGTGGAGCTACGGAATAGATGAGACTTTCACGCTGCTCATCCCCAACGTAAAAGGTGGCGCAAGCATCAAGCCCGTTGCAGGTGAATCTTCGCTGCTCTCCGTGGCCGACACGAAGGCTATCCAAAACTCGATGCTCTCGCCCGAAGAGGTGTCTTTCGCATCGCAGTTTCCGCAATATTTCGGCGACCAGCCGATGACCAACGGCCCCGTATACGTCGGTGCCTTCGTCTTCATACTTGCGATTCTCGCCCTCTTCATTGTCCCCGGACCGACCAAATGGGCCCTCTTCATCGTCTCGATACTTGCGATTTTGCTGTCGTGGGGACACAATCTGATGTTCTTCACCGACCTCTTCATCGATTATTTCCCGGCATATAATAAGTTCAGAACCGTATCGTCAATACTTGTAATCGTCGAGTTCACGATACCTCTGCTCGCTCTGATGGCTCTTCTGAAGCTTCTCGACCGCGACAATTTCAATACGCGCTATCGCACCACCTTCTATGCCGTAACCGGTGTCGGCGCCTTCATTTGCCTTATCACGGCCATCGCCCCGTCGATTTTCGGCGAGCCTTTCTCAGCACAGGAAAACGAACAGCTGATGCAGATGGGCATCTTCTCCAACCCTGCCGCCGCATCAATCCTTCAGACCGTACGCGACGCACGACTCTCGCTGGTTCGCGCCGACGCGCTCCGTTCGCTACTCTTCATCGCAGTCGGGACTCTGCTCTGCTTCCTGTATATGCGCGGCACGCTCAAGAATAAAACCGTGCTCTGCTGCTGTCTCTCCGCACTCGTGCTTATCGACCTCTATTCTGTAAACAAACGATACGTAAACGGCGAAAACTTCACCGAGCCCCTCACGGCCGATGTCCAATTCAGCAAAACTGCCGCCGACGAAGCGATTCTCAAGGACAAATCCAATTATCGAGTGCTCGACGTCAAGGACTTCGGAGGTGCGCGCTCATCATATTTCCATAAGACTATCGGAGGGTATCATGCTGCCAAACTGACACGTTATAACGATCTGATCAACAATCAGATCACCAAAAACAACATTAACGTGCTCAATATGCTCAACACGAAATATATCCTGAACGGCGACCAATACGAGGTAAATCCCGGAGCCAACGGCAACGCATGGTTCGTCAGCCGTATCGACTACCTCGACACTCCCGATAAGGAGATGGCGGCTCTCGATTCCCTCCCGACGCTGACGCGCGCTGTAGCCGGTTCTGAGTTTGAAAGCACGCTGGGCAAGGCAGTTCAGAAAGCCCCCGGCGACACAATCATCGAAACGACCTACGCCCCGAATAAACTTACTTACAAGTCTAAGAGCGCAAAAGAGAATATCGCCGTATTCAGCGAAATCTTCTTCCCGTGGGGATGGACGGCGACCGTCGACGGCAAAGAGACCCCGATTGGACGCGTCGATTATGTGCTGCGCGCCATCCGCGTCCCGGCCGGTGAACACACCATCACGTTCACTTTCGACCCGAAATCTACAAAGGTCACCAACGCGCTCTCCATTGCGTCGGTAATATTGATATATCTCCTGTGCATCGGCGCGCTCTTCCTTCTTTACCGCTATTTCACTGCATCTAAGAAGAATTGAAAGATGTTCGTCCGATATATCCGATGGAGACATTCGCGTGGATACGGAGTACATTCCCCCTTCGCTTTCCACATCGTGCAGGAAGTATTGTCCAATCCATACGATTTCTATGGATTCCACGACATTGACGCCGTCCTCGAAAAAGAACGGAAGCCACGCCACCTGCGCCGGAAAACCCGTTTGCTCCTTCGCCTCGCCAATCTGATGCGCCCCGGAGCTGTCTTTCTCTCTCCGAAGTTACCGACAGTTTACGGCGTCGCACTGCTCGCCGCAGTGCCCCATGCCCGATTTTTGAGCAAAAATAAAAATGCCGAGGATGCAGACCTCATCGTAACTTCCGACGATTACGCCACGACCGCTTTCCTCCATAGTGCTGTCTCAGCACACGGCAAGACAATCGTGCTCATCAATCAGCCACGGGCATCCGTCCAAATGCTTCTCGACGATTTCAAGGAGGGACTCGTACTTTATGACCGGCACGACATCCTTGCCTTTCCGCGCCCGGATATGAATCGTATCACATATCCTATCCTCCTCTGATGTATACCCCTCCGATACTTCGACCCCTCAAACCAGCCGACGACCTTCTCGACGATTTCCGGGCATATATCTCGCTCGAACGCGGCCTCTCGGATAATACCATCGCCGCATACTCCAAAGACATATCCCATTTCCTCACCTTCATTTCATCTACCGGAATCTCTCTCTCCTCCGTAGTGCCTCAGGACATACACACTTTCCTCGCCGAACTTCACGACCTCGGCATACAGCCCCGCTCGCAAGCCCGCATACTTGCCGGCGTCCGCGCTTTCTTCAAATTCCTGACTCTGGAAAATTATCTCGAAACCGATCCCTCGGAGCTGATTGAGTCCCCCAGAATACCCGGACATCTGCCCGACGTGCTCGACGTATCTGAAATAGACGCAATTATAGACTCCATCGACTATAACAAAGCCGAAGCTCCACGAAACCGCGCCATAATCGAGACTCTTTACGGAAGCGGTGTCCGTGTTTCCGAACTTGTTTCCCTCCGCCTTTCGCGCATCGATTTCGACAACGCATTTATGCTCGTGGAAGGGAAAGGCGCCAAAGAAAGACTCGTGCCTCTTTCACCGGTAGCTATACAGGCAATCTACGAGTATCTCCCGTGGCGCGACGGGCTGAACATCAAGCGCGGAGCCGAAGACACCCTTTATCTGAACCGTCGCGGAGCCCCTCTGACTCGCACTATGATTTTCTATATCGTCCGTGACCTTGCCGCTCTCGCAGGAATAAAGAAAACCGTCTCGCCGCATACTCTGCGGCACAGCTTCGCCACTCATCTCCTCGAAGGGGGAGCCAACCTCCGCGCCATACAGGAAATGCTCGGACACGAATCTATCGAGACCACCGGAATATATGTACACCTCGACCGGTCGCGTCTGCGCACCGAACTCCTCGCTCATCACCCTCATTATCGCATCCGCTGAACATTTTTTTGCATACATAAACTGCAATTCTTCGTTGTAACTATTCAGCGAATCGGCAATAGAGGTGGCCTTGGTCGATAATTCAATTTAATCAACTGAATATCATAAAATTAATAGTGGTTTTATTTGCGTATATCAAATAAAATCACTATCTTTGTATCTGTGAAACAGCAGGTT
>JAGAUF010000040.1 GCA_017620885.1 Muribaculaceae bacterium | reverse complement strand
GGCAATCTGGCTTTCAATTCACAAGATTTTCAGTCGGCAGTAGGACACTATAAGCAGGCTCTGCGCTTGAATTCCAATGATAACAATGCTCGCCGCAACCTCCGCATAGCGCAGAAAAAGCTGCAAAATCAAAATAAGAATCAGGACAAAAACAAGCAGAACCAGCAGCAGAAGCAGGATAAAAAGCAAGACAAGAAGGAGCAAAATAAAGATAAGCAAAATCAGAATCAGGACAAGCAGGATCAGCAGAAGCAACCTCCGCAGACTCCTGAGAATCAGATAAGCCAGCAGACCGCTGATCAGATTCTTAAAGCAATGGAGAATAAAGAGGCACAGACTCGCGCCCGCGTGATGAATCCTCAAAAGCAGAATCAAAATCGGCGACAGTCGCGACATCCGTGGTAGCAAAAGTAATTTAAACCCAGTAGCCCTTTGTGGCGTTAAATCACAAAAAGGATATTCAAGATGAAAGGAAGCATATTAAAGACGATAGCGCTGACAATTATGTGTCTATGCTGCGTGGCAGAATCTTCCGCCCGGACGGATGCAGATATGGAGAATACAGAAGTTTTCACACTTTTGTCGCTTTCTGAAGATAATATCTATGTCGGAGCGCCTGTATGCTTCTCTGTGCGTCTCTTATCGACCAATCCGGAAATTGATTTTGTACGTCCCCTGACTCATCCCGAATTCACAGGTTTCGACGTGCGACGTTATCCGATGGCTCGCACCAATCGATACAGTCACATAACTCGTGAAAAATACGACGGGGAAATGTATTATGCCGTTTGGCTCGAAGATATCGTCCTTATTCCGAAGGAGTCCGGCTCTTTCACAATTGAAAGTGGTGATTATATTGTCGGTATCAATGAGTATGAGGTGTTTTCAGATCCCTTCTGGGGCACTGTGCGTCGAGCCGTTCCGGAGGAATATCCCGTCAAGGGGACGAAAATTAAACTCAAAGTAAAGAATCTTCCCGGGAAGGCGCCTGCAGGTTTCTCGGGAGCTGTAGGGGAATTCAATATTTCTGCTTCGGTACCCCGTTCGGCCACAAAAGGAAATCAAGGTACAGTATATATACAGATTTCAGGCGAAGGCGATTTGTCAGGTGTTGAAATTCCGGACCTTATGTCAAAATTCCCCGCTTCGCTCGGTATAAAATCAGTTTCGCAGAATGTGGATTCATACCTTGAGGATGGCAATATTCTATCTCGTCTAACCTTCGAATGTACATTCTCTCCGCTTGCCGACGAGAATGTAGTAATTCCTGAAATACCGTTTGTGTACTTTAATCCCCGTACGAAGAAATATGAAACGAAAACGTCTTCTCCGGTGGAGATCAGAATAGAGGAGTCCACTCCTCATGGCGAACGTCCCATATATCAGGAAATATAAAGCTCTCCTCCACTAATTAACGAACAATGAAATTACGAAATGTAAGACAATTTGCCCTTTTGCTGTTGTTGATGACAAGCAGCATTGCGTTTGCCGCCTCCGTCAAGATTCACGTTGAGGTGGGACGTGGCTCGAATTCCATCAGAAAAGGCGATACTTTCTATATCATTTATAAGGTAAGCGATACTAACTCTGTCCCTTCGACACCTTCAAATGTGCCCGGAGCCAAGGTATTGTATTTTGACCGTACCGGAAGCAGTTATTCCTCGTCTGTAGTAAACGGGCATGCTTCAAGCACAAGCACTGCCGAATACACGCTGACGCTTCGTGCCACACAGGAGGGTAAATTCTCTTTCGGTCCCGTCTCAGTAGGAGGCGCCCGAAGCAACGCGGTGAGTTATTCGATAGGCGCCGCCGGACAGCAATCATCAGAACCGCAGCACGGAACGGCTGCTGCCGCTCAAAATACCGGCGGACCGAAATTCGTAGGAACCGGTAATGGCAATCTCTTCCTCCGTGCATCTGTCTCCAAGACAGACGCATACGAGAATGAAGCGCTTGTCTACACTGTAAAATTATATTGTACATTTTCTGCTATCAGATTCGTTGGAGCGACCGCTGCCCCGAAGTTTGAAGGCTTTGTGATTGAAGAATCACCGGCTACCGATAAGCAGCTTCACTTTGAATCCTACAACGGGAAAAATTACGCCACGGCTGTAATAGCGAGATACATTATCTTCCCACAGATGAAAGGTTCGCTGAAAGTCCTCGGAAATACATATACCGTTGCCGTGGATGAGCGACAGTATTATAATGATCCCTTCTATGGCTCAATTTCCACGTCCACTCCCGTTCAGCTCAACGTTAAGCCTAACGATCTCGTGGTAAACGTCAAGGGATTGCCTCAGCCGCAACCGGCAGATTTCTCGGGAGGTGTAGGACAGTTTACTCTGACATCTTCGTTGCCGACTCAGAAATTCCTTTCAAATCAGGCTTCTTCAATCGTTTATACAGTCAAAGGTACCGGCAATCTCAAATATGTCAAGATTCCTGACCTCAACGCCCAGTATCCGAAAGAACTTGAAGTCTATTCTCCTGAAACCGATGTGAAATCGTCGATTGGCGCGAGCAACGTGTCGGGCGAAGTAAGATTCGATTATTCATTTATGCCGCTCGAAGAGGGTAAATTCACCATACCTGAAGTTACTCTCGTTTATTTCAATCCATCCACCGGGCAATACGAGCGAAGCACTGCAAAGGGTTATCAAATCGAAGTGGGCAAGGGATCGGCCTCTGCCAATTCGCAGAGTAAATCCGGCCTGCGTTTCGACGACAAACTTATGCCCGCATTGGACGATTTGAACGAGAATCACGTGCCATACATCCGTACGTTCTCCTATTGGCTTTGGTTTATCATCCCGGTTGTTCTTTTGGTCGTAGCGCTGATTGTTTACCGCAAACACCTCAAAGAGATTTCCGACCTTACCGCATTGCGGTCGAAGAAAGCCAACAAGATGGCGAGACGACGCCTCCGCAAGGCAGCGGCCTGCATGAAAGCCGGTAATTATGAGACGTTCTATGATGAAATCCTTAATGCCGTATGGGGGTATCTCGGTGATAAACTAAAGATGCAGATGTCGGAACTCTCTCGCGACAATATTTCCGAAAAACTTGCCGATATAGAGATCGATTCCTCCGAAATACTCAAGGTTATCGACTTGTTGGACGAATGTGAGTTTGCAAAATTCTCCCCGGTAAATCAGTCGAAGAATATGCCACTCATATATGACAAGGCGTGTGCTACAATAGAGTCGCTTGAAGATTCCATTGACTTGAAGAAATCCGGCGTCGCCGACTCAAAGCCACAGACAGCCGCCGGCCTTACGATACATTCAGATGTCAGCGATATGTATGTCAATGATCAGCAGTCCTCAGACCAATCTGCTGGGCAGCCTAAAGTGCCTGAGTCAGAAGAATCTGACGAGAAAGGAGGTTTAAGATGAAAAACGTAAAGAACGTAAGCATATTAGTCTCAATTATATCGCTCTTTGCGATGATGATTCCCGCGAGAGCTTATGCCGAACCTGATCCGGAATCCTCAGGAATTGAAAAGGCGGCACAACTGTATTCTCAACAGAAATTCGAGGAGGCAGTCTCAGTCTATGAATCTGTGATGTCGGCCGACGGCACAACGCCGGAGTTGCTTTATAATCTCGGCAATGCGTGCTATAAGGCTGAAAAGCCGGCACAGGCTGTGTTGGCCTACGAGCGTGCACTCAAACTTGATCCGGGCAATAAACAGATAATCAACAATCTGACTTATGTCAGGAATCGTATTGACGATAGAAATAAAGCAGAGTTGCGTGGGAAAAATATTAATGTTACGCTCGACGATGAAACCTTCTTCGGCAGTATGTATGCCTTGATAGCAAAGGAGACAAGCTCAAATTATTGGGCGACGTTTGCTGCTCTTTCGTTCGTACTTACGGTTATATTCGTCGCTCTTTATATATTTGTACGCAATGTGAACGCTCGCAAAGTCGGTTTCTTCGGTTCGCTGTTTTTTGTGTCGTTCGCCGTCATATTCCTTATATTCTCTTTTATGGCCGCCAAAGAATTTGATTCAAGGGAGGAGGCCGTAGTGACAGCATACAAAATAGAATTGCTTACTGAGCCGAAGGATGGTGCGAAAGTATCGACCACCCCTCTCAATGCCGGTACGAAATTGACCGTTCTGGAGACTGAGACGAATGCAAAAGGAATCCCGACATGGTATAAGGTAAGGCTGAATTCCGAGTTTTCCGGATGGATTAAGTGCAATGATATAGAACTTATTTAAAAATGGCAAATCACCCTCAAAAAGAATAAATTTGAGAAATATGAGATGCCGACTAAAAAAATATTAGGTTATAAATTCAAAGAATGACTTCGCAAGTGTGTGATAATCAGAACAAAAGAACGGTAGTGTAAAAAATATGTTTTATAACATTATTTTTTTCTTGCTAAAGGTTATTGCCGATTGAGAAATTCTTTGTAAATTAGCGGAACAAAAAATATATCACAACAAAAATATACTATTCTATGAGCAAGACGATCACATTTAACGAGCTCCGCCGCCTCAAAGACAGTTTGCCCGATGGCGCAACACATCGCATCGCCGACGAACTTAACGTTACAGTGCAGACAGTGCGCAATTACTTCGGAGGTGTCAACTATCAGTTTGGGAAAAACGCAGCCGGAATGCATATCGAGCCGGGCCCGGATGGAGGTATTGTCGTGCTCGACGATACTACAATCTATGATATGGCCGTTAAGATTCTTGAAGAATCCGGCAGAAAGTAATTTCTCTGCAAGGCTATAGAAACCGTTTCGGCCGTGGGCGTTGTTGATTCATCGTCCGCGGCCGTTAGCTGATTGGGGAAGGGCTGATAGTAAATTTTAATTTATTTTTGTTGTAATAAGAGAAGGTATTGAAAATGATGCTTTAGACAAAACAGATTATGGAGAAATATATAACCCTTGCAATCCACACATACGAATATGCCGTGGAACTTAAGAAAATTCTTGAAGCACACTCGATTGACGTACATTTTGAAAAAGTGTCGTTAGACAGCAAGAGTGTCAATTACGGAATGAGAGTGAAGATAGCAGAGAAAGATCTGCCACTTGCCTTGAAACTCGTTGAGAGCGGATCAGAGTTAGCTCAACGAGATGTGATTTCGTCGCTCACGGGAGTGGAAGGAAATGTTCTGATTCCGGTGGATTTCTCAAGCCATAGTGAACTCGCCTGCAAGGTAGGATTTGCGATGGCCGAACGTCTTTCTCTTACGCCGGTATTGCTGCACACATACGCGACCCCTTCTTTGGGTGGTCCGTTGCCATACTCCGGTGATTATGATCCCGATATGCCTGATTTGGAGACAGCTGAGCTATCTCTGTCGGTGCGTCAGGAGGCTGAGAAAGCGATGCGTTCTTTCATACGTAAGGTATATGAAAAGCAGCACGATGGCACTTTGGCCGATATAAAATTCTCACATATACTTGAGGAGGGTCTGCCCGAAGACGTAATTTTGAACTATTCTAAAAATACTCCTCCTACACTGATAGTAATGGCTACGAGAGGGAAAGAGCAGCGTGAGGAAGATTTGATCGGCAGTGTTACGGCAGAGGTGCTCGACGTCTGTCGTGTGCCCGTTTTCGCGGTCCCGGAACAGTATGATTTCCCGGGGGTTAGAGAGATACGTCGTCTTGCTTTCTTCTGTACGCTGACGCAACGGGATATTCTTTCTGTCGATACTCTGATGCGGTTGTTTGATTTCCCGGAAGTAGACATTACGCTTATTCCGGTAAATGAGTTGAACAGCGACAAGGTTGAAGAGAAGATAAAGGCACTGCAGGATTATCTCGCAAAGAATTATCCGACAGCCACTTTCTCGCATCGCGTGTTTAAGCAGAAAACGTTCCGCGAGGAAATTGAGCGGTTCAGTCAGGAGAAGGGGCTCGAATTGCTGATTGTGCCCAATAAGAAGATGAATGCTTTCCGACGTTTCTTTAATCCGGGAATTGCACATCGTATTCTCTTCGAGCGAGACATGCCGTTGCTTGCCCTTCCTGTGTGAGTGGAATTGTATAGTCTGACGTGGTTGGCGTACCCGTCGTAAAGACTTTGACAACAATCAGATAATATATGATTTATCCAAAGGATTTTGAACAAAAAATAGGATATGGGGCACTGAAGACGAGGCTGTTGAGGCTATGTCGCAGTGAGATGGGAAAAAGTTGGGTGGAAACAGACGGTTTTTCGTCGAATTTTGACGAGGTGAGGCGCCGTCTGCAGAGCACCTCGGAGATGAAAGGACTTATAGAGAGGGGG
>JAGAUF010000039.1 GCA_017620885.1 Muribaculaceae bacterium | reverse complement strand
TGATATGGCGGATTTCCTACTATTGCGTTAATTTTCACGTCTTTTCCTACAAGGTCGTGAACTTTCTTGATGAAAAGTTCGGGTTGGTTTTTGATTTTATTGATTAAGTCTTCCGGAGCCCACATATTGGATTTGCCGCGACGGAAGCCGAGCAGCGTGCGCTGTGTGATGCGTTTTGCCATCGGAGTTTTGCAGATAACAAAGATATTTTCAGCTATTACTTTATCCCAGATTGCCTGATGTTCTTCAAGTGTTTCGGGCGAGAACATGCCATCCTTGATGCGTGTGCGGTAGACGTTGTATGCGAGATACAACGGATAGAGACCCGACTTCGAGTTGATTTCGAGCAGGTGAGTGTCTGGAGAAAATACATCGGCGGTAACTTCTCCACGGTCAATGAAGCGAGGGTCTTCAATGGTTTCAGAAAAGTCCTCGTTGAAGAACGTGTAGCCTCCGAGAGTATCGCTAATATGCATATTTACTACGCGCCACGGTGTCAATACCGTTTCTTTATCGGGATTGCGGAAAGTGGCAAAGATAGAAGCGATACGTTCAATACGTTCTTCGATAGTCAGCTTGTCGGCGGCGCGTGCCATAGCGCGGATGCGCTTGGCGGCAGCTGAGAAAATTTCGGGGTCGTAGTATTTCTTGAAAGCGTTGAACTTCTGCTTGCTCACGCCGCGAGGCATGAACTCCTCCCACGACTGTGGGTCGATAAGGTTGGTGAAGTTGTCGATTGTCAGTTCCTCGTCCTCGTTTTCGACCTTAGCGCCGTATAGCATAAGGGGCATACGGATAGAGATACCGCGAAGAATAGAGATTGCGTCCTCCTTGACTTTCTTCTTCTTTTTCAGTTCTTCGAGACGTTTCTTTTCTTCCTCGGTCAGCTCTTTCTTTTTCTTCTTTTCGAGACGTTCCTTTTCCTCGTACTCCTCGTTGGTCAAACCTTGATTATTGATATCAATCTGCCCGGTATTGCCCATTGCCTTAGTCTGACCGATGATGCCTTTGAGGTCTTTGAACTCCTCGATTTCAACATCGGTCAGTTTCATCAGCTCGTCGTTATATAGACATCCGTCCTCAAATCCGTTGCGGACAACGCGCTCAACGTATGCACGTTTGAGTTGCTGAAGCATACGGGATACGTTGAGGGTTTCCATATTGGAACCCTCAATGGCTATGACGGGGCAGAAATTCAGGAACTCGCCCATAGCACGTTTCTGATTCTCGGTAGTTTTACCTGCCTTAGTAGAGAGACGCGGAATGGTAGCGAGCACCTGCAAAGTACGGTCGGGAGCAAAATCGAATACGTAGCAATTCTCCTTGACGCGACCGTTGATGGTGGCCGGGGTCTGTACACGGAAGATAGTCTGCATATAAGACGAGGCAGCGGTGTTGAAGCTACCCGACAGCATCAGGACGCCCATCCACGGTTTGACGCTGACGCCCGTAGTGAGGCGACCGCACGACAGCGTGATGGTGCGCGTGGCATCGGGGTCTTTGCCGATGGCGGCCTCTACCATTTTGAGAGCCTCGCCGTTTTCCTCGTCCTCGTCGCCGTCACCGGCCACGTTTACAATCTCGAAGTGTTGGAAAACGGGGTGTACTTTGAGCAGTGCGCTCAGAGCCTTGGCAGCTTTCACGCCGGGGAGCATCCACAGCGTGTGGCGGAAGATGTCGCGGTATTCATCGTTGGCAAAAGGATAGGCACTTTCCGGGTCAGTCTTCGTAAGGAGGTCAAGAAAGCTAATAATAGCTTTTTCGTGAATAAATGTGCCGTCTTCCTTGGTGCGGAAAAATTCACGGAAGTTGAAAGCGATATCTTCATCTGCGAACTCCTGAAGTTCCATGAGTCTGCCGAGGTCGTATGTGAATATGTTGAGCGTCGGCAGACCGGCGTATGGGTTCGGGTCGCCGGGGTGGGTTTTCTCCCACTCCTGCTTGGCCCGCTGCTCCATCACATAGTCCCAGGTGTAGATTTCATCTTCCTTGAAATCGTCAAGGAGATTGAAAGGAGTTCCGGACAGACGGAGAACTTTTGTCTTGCATTTTGTTAGTTCCTCCATCACGGCTTTACCGAGGGCTGTCTGGGTGCCTTCGTGGGCCTCATCAACTATTATGAGATCCCATAACGCCGAGAACAATTCATCGTTTTTGTCAAACTTACCTCCTACTGTTTCCGAGCCACGCAAATCTTGCATTGAGGCGAAGTAAACGTAGTGGATGCCTTGTTGCTTAAACTGCCGGTCAAGCGAAGTAAACGTTTCACCTTTATGCTTGGAGCCATACTGATAGTTGGGCGAGTCGTAGAAGATTTTGCCGAAATCCTCAAACCATCCGGCATCGACCACGGGGCGGTGAGTAAGAATAAGGGTGCGCCCGAACTGCATCAGCTTCACGACCTGAAGTGCAGTCAGAGTCTTGCCGAAACGCATCTTGGCGTTCCAGAGCATTTGATTACCCTTTTTGAATTGCTTAAGCGTCTTCTTTATGGCATCCTCCTGCTCAGGACGGAAGATAATCGGCGAACGGTCTTCGGTTATCTCGCCCGGACGGAGCGACTTGCGCCCTTCTTTAAGGGCAGCGATGGCCGCTTTGACTGTTTCGAGGTCAACATAAAACCATTCGTTAGCATTGTTTTCGATGTCGAAAACCTTACGCCGTATGCCGGAGCGAATTAGCAGGTCGTGAACTTCTTTATCGTTGAAATAGCACACGCCACCATCACGGAAGTGAGCTGTAACCTCGGTGTGAAGAAGTTCATACTTCACACCGGCAGTCTGCGTCTGCTCGTTAATTCGCTGACGTGCAGCGGCGTTCAGCTCCTTGCAGTTGGGGAGCAGGGCGAGATAATTGTCGGAGGAATTGCATGAAGCCTCGCCAATCTTCAGAATGCCGCGATGCGCCTCATCGTTGATACGATAGACGTATATCAGCTTCGGTTTAAGTGGGACAAAATGCTGCATGGCGTTAGTTCTTTATAAGGTCGATGAAGCGAATTTTCTTTTTATCTTCAGTTTTGGCGCCCCAGTCGCGCATGAGGCAATATGTGCCGTTGTGCTGACGGATGTCGCCTGACTTACACCCTGCACATGGGATTAGTTCAGGCTCGCCAAAATCGAATAAGGACGGCTGAGAGGAAGGCTTGTCGCCGCAGGTGTTGGGAACAACCCCTTTGAGGCCGTCCATCTGCCAAAAGTTCCATGAGATAATGTAGGCGATATAAAGCAAAGATTTCATCTGCGGCATTTTATCCTCGTCGAATTTTGCTTTGTAGTAGTCTACAAATGTCATTAACAGGTTTTCACGGGCCAGCAACAGGTTATCGCCCTGCCACTCATAGCCGTAAACATTCATGTAAGCGGTCTGCGCCCATTTGAGCCAGTCGCCGGTCGTTTGTGTGTTTTCTCCGACAACTCGTAACTTGCGGTCGAGAAGCCCTATGCGGCGTTCCACAGGAATAGGCTCGCCCGTTACGGCGTCGTATCGGCTTACAATGTAAGGGGCTTCGCCACAGGTGATTTCAAGACGGGTGTCGCGCACATAGTCGCGCCACGTCTTACCCTCGGGGAAAGTAATCGGGTCGGTGTTAACCGTCCATGTGTGGTCAGGATTTTCAGTGTTGAAAACATCCTCACGGCCGAACCATGCGGCGTCAATAAGATTGTTCTGCGCATTGCATATCCACGATGGAGTGAAAACTTCGGCCATTTCGCGGCTACGCTGCTGTTGCTGCTGACGCGACTTAACCGAGCGAGGCACGATAACATTGCCGTTGGCACCGGTGATGCAGGGAATGGTGATTTGGTCATGGTAACGGTAGCCTTCGCCAAGCGACTCGTAATTATCGGTCGCCCAGAATATATTGACTTGCGGCCCCTCTTTAGGACTCAAAGTGTGGTCTTTGAGCAGGGTCGTAAGCAATTCGGACGACAACTCATAGATATGATTCTCCTTAATATCAGCATCGGACACACTTGCACTTGGTTCGGCTGTGACAACTGCTGAACCATTGTATGACATATTATTTATTATTACTGTCCGCTAAACTTTTTTAGATTCTGAAAAATAAGGGCTGATTCCATTTGCAGGAGTCAGCCCAATTAGTTTAGTTTGTGTTCGCCAAAACATAAAACTAAAACTATGCCCAAAAGTAGTAATTTCTTCGGA
>JAGAUF010000038.1 GCA_017620885.1 Muribaculaceae bacterium | reverse complement strand
TTGCACCTGCAAACGCAAAGCAACGGTTCGCTAGCTCAACTGAATAGAGCATCTGACTACGGATCAGAAGGTTACAGGTTTGAATCCTGTGCGAATCACAAAGGAAGACGTGCCAAGAGATTTGACACGTCTTTCTTTTTATGAAATCAAATCGGTTGGAAAAGGATAGTTTTCTGACCTATTTTCGATATGATGAGAATGTCTTACGACAAAATGCCCGGACTTATTCGCCGGGCATCAGAATAAATATGTATGAGAAAATGGGTTTGCTATGAAATCAATTAAAGGCAACAAGACCTGAATGACTGATAATGCATGCCGTGCCGAATGCGATTAACCATAGTATTGCAAGCGCAATCCCCCATCCTTTCCCGAGTATGGGTTTATGCCTTGAAGTGTTCAAAGCAGCCAAAAGAAGAAGAATTAAAGGTATTCCGCTGATAAATATGCCGGCTACGGTCATTATTATAGTCAAAACCGGATCACTGGAGAAAATGGGAAAGTCCAGATTTTCAAACCAAAGGGAGCTTCCTGTTGTACCAAGAGCAATGATAGCGATGATGCAGGCAATAAGTGCAACGGCAAGCGCAAAGACTACCGGAGCACCGATAATAATAATGGCCGCGAAGAAGATTTTTCCTAACACAGAAAGGACTGTATTAATTCCGCTGCGCTTTTTGGGTGCTGATGTTTGTGTATCGTTGTATAATCCATTTTTAAAAGTGTCGGTGACCGTTTTGCCAATATTGGATAATGTTGGCGTTTCGCCTTCAAGCTCAAGGAAATCGAGAGGTTTGGAGGCTTCCGGTATAACGACCCAAAGTATGAGATAAACGATGCACGCGGTCGAAGCAGTCAAAAAGAGGCAGATGACGAATATTATTCGTACCCACACAACGTCAATTCCGAAATAGGCTGCTACGCCTGAGCAAACCCCACCAAGTATTTTGTTTCGAGGATCACGGAAAAGTCGGTGTCGATGTGTTTTTCCTTCACTGAAGGGAGGAGGGGGAGTTTCGGATATTTTTTCCTCCGAAACTGTTTCGCTGCAATCTGACTTTTCTGTTTCGGCTATGGTTTCTTCTATGAAGTCCTCCGGTTTTCCAAGACGATTGATTACAGATTCTACAAGAACTGCATTTACAATTTGAGAATTACAATCGATTTCCGAGAGGAAAATTTCAGCAATACGGGCCTCAATGTCGTCTACAATGTCGGAATCATAGCTTGTACGGGCAAAGGATGCTTTGAGTGCATCGAGATAACTATTGAGCAACTCAAATGCGTCCTCATCCATCACGAACCGGACATTTGAAATATTGACTGATACGGTTTTTTTCATCTTCTTATTTATTTTGGGTTTGACATATTCTTTATTGATTGCACGACGCAGGCGATTTCATCCCAGCTCTGTTCGAGATCAGTGAGGGCTTCCTCCCCTATTGGGGTGAGAATGAAATATTTGCGCGGTGGACCCTCACGAGACTCCTGCCATTCATAGTCAAGTTTCCCTTCCTTTTTCAGGCGGTTTAAAAGGGTATACACTGTACCTTCCACTACTATGAGATTGGCCTCCTCAAATCGGGATATAATCTCAGAGGGGTAAGCGCGTCCATTGCGGAGCATAAGAAGAACGAGGTACTCAAGGACACCTTTACGCATTTGGGATTTATTATCTTTCATAATTCTGTATCGGTATGGTTAGATCGTTGTCGAGGGAGCGGTGTTAATGACGTCATCATTATTGATGGTCTTAGAAGTCTTTTTGTCGTTCAGTCCGGAGAGGAATCCGAAATTCCAGCTGAGGGACACTCCGACGTTCCATGACTGGAATTTCATATCGCGGACAAGACGGTTGTTTTTCGATATCGTTGTCAAATGACTTGTCATACGATCCTGAAGGAAATTCCCGGCATTGACCGAAAGCGTAAGCGAGCGATCGGCGAGAAGCGTTTTGGATGCGGATATTCCGTAATAGTAGAATGCTCCTGAAGTGCCTTGAAGCATGATATTGCGGGAGTTGTAACCGCCGTAAGCATTAAACGAGAAACCGTTAAGAAGCATATAAGACCAGTTGGCATTACCGCTGCCTGTCCATCCATGATTGGAATATCCATTTCCGGATATGTCGGTGTAGGCTACACGTCCGGACAACGTGAATGTCATGCGTGGGATGATTGTGTAGTTGAGCATAACGTTGAGTTCAGGCGTGCGACTATGACCGATATTGAAGGGCTTGGAAATACTCTTCCCGTCCTCTACGAAGAATACCGATGAGATCATCCCGTTGGATTGAGCATATTGAAGCGAAACCGAACCGCCAAAAGATTGTCCGAAACTGGAGTAGCTGAGAGCTACTTTATGGTTTTTCTGGCTTTTCAAGTTGGGATTACCCGTTATTACTACGTCCATAAGGTTTATACCGGTGAATGGATTGAGATCATTGATCGTCGGGCGATTGATGCTTTGGGAATAATGTAGACGCAAAGAGGACATTGGGGTTATGTTCCAATTGAGAGTGGCTGATGGAACAATGTCGTTCATACGTTTATGGAAATTTTCGGCGGGATTCTTGCGATTTTTGATTGCGCTGTATGAGTGTTCATAACGAAAACCGGCTATCGCGGAGAAGTCCCCGATCCGAGCTGTATACTGGGCATAAACGGCACCTATATCCTGAAGCTGACGGACATTGGTGTTCAGAGACTCATTAGGCAGAAGATCATCGACAGAAAATCCGGTATAGCTTTGGCCGTATGCGGAGTTATTTCGGAAAATGGTTTTGATGCCAAGATCAATGGTATGGATATCACCGACAGGTAAAGAATAGTCGGCTTGGATAGTGTTCTCGCGATTATAATTGAAAGTCGCATTGCGCGTTGCAGAAGGCGCATCAGTGACATATTGATAATCATAGTCGTAAGTAAGGTCCATAGCCGAATGTCCGTATGCGTATTGATAGGATGCGACGATATAATGTTTATCGGAGAAATTATGCTGATATGAGACTCCGGTATTGATATTGGAAAAATCAATTTTTGTCTTAATATTGTTATTGTAGACGAGTGGATCGAGAAGAGGAAACACACTTTTATTCCATTCTGTGACGTCTGCACGTGGTATGATTTTGTCGAATTTGAAATTGACGGTGAAAAGGTGGTTGCTATTAGGCTCGTAACCGAGATTAAATCCCGCCTGTGCATAATGAAATTTAGATTTTTGCTTCATATTGGAATAGACGGTCTTGTAAGGATTATCCGTCTCACCTTCATTGAAATAATCATTAACACTGTAAATCTCCGAAGTGGTGTGAAACGGAATATTTGTGCCGTAAGTCGCATTGACGCTGCCTGTGAATTTTTCTTTCTTCATACGGGCAAATCCAGATAGACCGGAGTTCATACGGCCAAGGTTTAGAGATAAATTGGCATTGTAGCCGTCCTGCGACTGCTTCTTTTGCGTGATGAAATTGAGAATTGCGGAGGCTCCTTCAGCATCTGCCTTTACTCCGGGCTCTGTGATGACCTCAATTCTAATGATAGCGGAAGCGGGCATAGAGCGAAAGATTGTCGATGCATTGTCAGAGATACCGGGATAATCTTTGCCGTCCATCTGAATCTTGAAGCTGTTTGCTCCGCTGATAGAGATATTTCCCTCACCATCAACATTGACCATCGGTACCTTGCGAAGCATATCGAGGACATTGCTTCCGGCTGAGGCAGGATCCTCCTCAACATTATAATTGACCTTGCCATCGGCAACCGTTACGACGGGTTTTTCGGCTACGACGACAATTTCGTCCAATTCGTCGAATAATGTGTCCGGCTCTTCTTTTGAAGGCGCTTGAACTTTACTCTCCGGCATCGTATTTGCGGTGCCATTAGCAAAATTTGCTTTTGTCTGCGCCATAGCAGCCGAAAACGACAAAAGAGCCGCGAGTGTAACTATGAGTTTGTTACGCATATTATTTCTTTGATATTTAATGGGTTATGTAAATTATATGAGATTCTAAAAGGAATCATAGTGCAAAGTTAATACAAATTTTAGTACTATGCAATAAATAGTACTAAAATTTTTCAAAATTATTTTTTGAAACTTTTCTCGGCGCTACTACAATTTACATATCGACCGCACGTTTATTATAAGGATTATTAAGTACCAATCCGTATATTTTAATATTATGGTGAAATTTTCTCGATTTATTCTACTGTTTTTACTTACGCTTACTTCAGGAATTGCATTTGCGGCTGAAGATAAACTCGACACCGATGGCTACCCTTTGATTTATCTAAGGGGCGCTGTCAATTATTGGGAATGTGATGACAATTTCCTTTTTACGCGCGAAAACAACAAATATACACTCACCCTTGCCGAACTTGACGGCGAATTTAAGATAGCCGGGTCAGAATGGGGATACAATTACGGACGAAACGCCAAAGTGGATATCACGCGGTCTACTATCTTTAATACTGATTTGGGCGGAGGAAATATGAAAGCCGTAAATCTGCGGAATGTAACTCTATCCTTCACGATGACAGAGAAGAGCGACAAAGTACCGATTGAACTGAATATCGTATGTGAAGAAGGTAATGTTGAGGAACAATTGAGCGGGACTCTGCCGGTGCTTTATATCAATGTATTGAATGAAGATGGATCATATAATGATGAGGTAATTGACAAAGATCTCGCGCATAAGAATTATATGAATGGCATTTATTGGCTCGACATAAACGGCTGCGAATGGCTTCATCAACTTGGCGCTGAGTCGATTGGCTCTAAAGAGAATCCTCTTCCGCTTGAAATCAAGGCACGAGGGAATTTTACCCGCACCGCGTTTGCAAAGAAACCGTTCAAACTGAAGCTCGGAAGCAAGGAGTCATTGCTTGGACTCAGCAAAAGTAAGCATTATGCTATACTGGCACATGCCGACGATACATGGGGCTATCTAAGAAATTTCTGCGGATTTAATCTTGGGAAGCGTATAGGATTGCCGTGGACACCATCGCAGCAACCAGTAGAGGTTGTAATCAACGGAGATTATCGTGGACTTTATTTCCTTACGGAGTCGATTCGCGTGGAGAAAGATCGCGTCGATATAGCTGAGCTTGAGGATAATGAGACAGCGCAGGAGTTGATTTCCGGTGGCTACCTTGTAGAATTGGATAATTATGACGAGGGAAATCAGATCCGTATGCAGGAAAAAGGATGCGCAGCTAATCAGGCCTACGATATGCTAAGGATCACGTGGGATACGCCGGAAGAGTATTCAGACGTGCAGCGCAGATTTGTCACGGAGCAGTTTACGGCGATGAATAATGCCATAGGCGACAATTCTGATGACGTATGGCGTTATCTTGATATGGACGATGCCGCGCGCTTCTATCTTGTGCATGAAATCATTTCAAATACAGAGTCTTATCATGGCTCTACTTATCTTTTCCGTGATAACGGAGAGGGTATGAAATGGCACTTCTCTCCTATCTGGGACTGCGGAAATGCTTTCAGCGGCAGCAATAATGAATTCTTCTACAATTGCGATCCATACGGCAATACATGGATTCCGTCACTGCGTGAGAATGTTAAATTCAACGAGAAGGTGCGTCAGACGTGGTTATGGTTTATGAACACGGAGTTTGAGGGATTCTATAAAGATATCGACGAATATGTCAATCATATAGAAGCCGCGGCAAAGGCAGATTGGAAACGATGGAAAGGAGCGCCGACACCTGTAGGCGGTATGGCTGTAGTCGACAACACAAATATGAATCTGAAACGTAATAACGTGGTAAATCACCTTCTGCATAAGATCGACTGGCTGAAAGAACAGTTCGGAGATTTCAATACATCCGGCATAACGACTGAACCGGAGCGCGACGATACGCCTGCCGCCCCTCTTCCCTCTTACGCCACATCTGCTATAGAGAGCATTGGAGCCGAAGATGCATTTGAGTGTGAGCCTCAGTACTTCAATCTTCAGGGGATAGCAGTCTCGACACCTCTTGAGGGTGAGATTTATATTGTGAAGCGAGGCTATAAAACAGTAAAAGAGATATATAAATGAGTTTTCTAACGCAATTCACTGAACAGACGGGCCTATACCTTGACGGGGTAATCGTAGGCCTCTGCACATTTCTGATTATAGGCTTGTTTCATCCTCTTGTAATCAAAGGAGAATATTATTTCGGGAAGAAATGTCGGGTATGGTTTTTGATAGCCGGAATCATCTTTATGGCGGCCGCTGTCTTTGTTGCAGATGTGATGTGGTCGTCACTTCTCGGAGTCATTGCATTCAGTAGTTTCTGGAGCATCAAGGAAATCAACGAGCAGGCGGAGCGTGTCCGCAAAGGTTGGTTTCCGCGCAATCCCAAACGCACCTACCCCGAAGATACTGAATCTAAAGGGTAAATCATCTTCATCGTCATTTCTCGATATTTGTATAACCGATATATCACAAAAAAGTCCTATATTATTGCGTCAGTCGCCGTTTTTAGCTAATTTTGCAGATTGATTGGCAGACGATAAAGTTTTCGTCCGCCTCTCGATTTTGAAAAATGGAAAAAGATATAAATATCAACGGACTCAATATTCATTATTCTGAGAATGGGCCGGAAGATGCACACCCTATCGTGCTGATGCACGGATGGGGATGCAATATCTCCACCGTCGCTTCAATCGAACAAATCCTTGCTCGCGGGCTGCACGTATATAATGTAGATCTTCCCGGTCACGGTAAAAGCGATGAACCGGAATCTCCATGGGGCGTGGATGCCTACACGCATCTGATGGAAGATTTCATCTCCCGTCTCAACATTAAAAATCCCTACCTTGCCGGACACTCGTTCGGTGGCCGTATTACTATACTAATGGCCTCGCGTCACCCCGAAATAAAGAAAATTCTCCTTATCGACGCCGCCGGAATCAAGCCGAAGCGCAAACCGAAATATTATTTTAAGGTTTATTCCTTCAAGATGATGAAGAGGCTTCTGCCACTTTTGCTCGGCAAGAAGAAAGGCAACGAAATTATTGCCAATATGCGTAATAAAGCCGGATCTGCCGACTATAACAGCTCTTCTCCGATGATGAAAGCCGTAATGAGCCGTTGTGTGAACGAGGATTTGAAACACGTAATGCCGAACATCAAAGCCTCCGCCCTCCTCATCTGGGGCAAAAACGATACAGCCACTCCCCTCTCTGACGCCAAGACAATGGAGAAATTGATTCCGGACGCCGGCCTTGTGGCCTTCGACGATTGCGGCCACTACTCCTTCCTTGACAATCCGCTCGGCTTTCGTGCCGTAGTAAATGAATTCCTTAAAAACGATTATAAAAAAGCATAATATAAAATGATCGCTGTTCTTATCGCAATATACGCTATCTGCGCTGTCTATCTTCTCCTAAATCTCAAATACGACATTCAGATGCTTCAACAGAACTCCTATCGTCTTGATCGATATTGGAGATGGCTGAAGCCTAATTTCGCTTCTGCTTGGCGTCTTACTGACGTTGTGCTGTTGTTGCTGATTCTTTCCACGCTTTCTACGCCATTTATAAATGCACTGATCATTGCCGTGGTTTTCATTGCAAAGATAGTTATAATTCTGCGGAAAAAATACAAGAAGCCGTTGGTTTTTACAAACCGTGTTCGCCGCATTTATTCCGTAGCCGGAGTGATTGTGATAGCAATAGCCGCTGCCGTAGCAATCGTTTGTGGCACGAAAGGAAATGCTCTTTGGTTTTATTCAGGTCCCGTAGTGACGCTTGCCACAATTCTTCTGCTATCTATCTTCTCATGCGCAATCGTGGCTCTTGCTGTCATTATCCTCTCCCCTGTTGAAAAAAATATCAATAAGAAATTCTACAACGACGCCGCACGCATTCTCCGCTCCATGCCTGATTTGACTGTGGTCGGCATCACCGGTTCTTACGGTAAAACATCTACGAAACATTATCTTAACGCTATTCTTTCGGAGCATTATGATGTGCTGATGACGCCCGGCAGCTACAACACGACAATGGGAGTAATTCGCACCGTGCGTGAGATGATGAAGCCTTATAATTCTATCTTTATATGCGAGATGGGCGCCAAACAGAAAAACGATGTCAAGGAGATTTGCGACCTCGTAAATCCCCAAATAGGTATCGTGACTGCTGTCGGCCCGATGCACCTCGAATCCTTCAAGACAATTGAGAATGTACAGGCCACAAAATTTGAGCTCGTCGACGCCCTCCCCTCCGACGGTTTGGCTGTAATCAATAACGACTTTGAATATTGTGCCAATCGCCCTGTATCCAATGTAGAAGCAATACGATACGGTGTCGCAGACAATAAAGATTGCCAATATAGCGCCAAGAATGTAAAATATAACCCGGACGGCACCGAATTCACTGTTGCAGGACCCGACGGTTTCACACTCGAACTGAAAACGAAGCTCGTAGGAGAATGTAACATCTCCAACCTTGTAGCAGCTGTAATCGTTGCTTTGCATCTCAGAGTTCCGACCGACAAAATCAAATATGCAGTAGCACATATCGAGCAGGTAGAGCATCGTTTGAATGTGAAACGCACCCCCGGAGGCATCACAATCATCGACGACGCTTTCAATTCCAATCCGGCCGGCTCGCGCATGGCTGTTGAGGTACTCTCGCATTTCACACAGGGCAAACGTATCATTGTAACGCCGGGTATGATCGAACTCGGCGAGAAACAGTATGAACTAAATAAAGAACTTGGAAGAAACATAGGAAATAATGTAGATGTTGCCGTGATAGTCGGCGAATACAACCGTGACGCGCTTGTCGATGGCGTCAAGAGCACGGAATTCGATGAGAAAAATCTCCACACCGTTGCCTCCTTTAATGATGCGCAGAAACTCCTTGCGCAGATTATGCGTTCTGGCGACACCGTCCTCTACGAAAACGACCTTCCTGACACGTTCAAATAATAGTATCTCAACCCTCTCCAATATATGCCTGAACAATTCCCGGCAGATTCCCGACGCTCGTTGAGGTCTCAATCGCTCGACCTATTGAGATTTCCTCTCGCTGTAATCGTTGCGGCTATACACGTCATAGCCACTCGGTCATACTGCGTCGGCAATCATATCGTCCGCTTTGATTCTATGTCAGGCGCGGATTCGTTCTATCGTTTCTTCGACGCCTTTCTTCGAGGACAGAGCGTGCCGATATATTTCTTCATCTCCGGATATGTGTTTTTCCTCGGCATAAAACTTACTATCGATACATACGGGCATAAACTCCAGAACCGGTCAAAATCGCTTCTTATCCCGTATATATCTTGGAATATACTTGCAATTGGTGTTGCTGCTATCGCCGTACTTCCGCAAATGAGCGACATTATACCCGCTGCAAAAACATTCCATATAAATCTCTCTCTTGAGAACGTTCTCCAATGTTTTTGGAACGCTCACGACGGTATATTTTCCGACGGCACAATCACAACTCCCGGCAGCGACATTTACCCTCAAGATTACCCTCTATGGTTCGTCCGTGATTTGATGATTATCGTGATCTGTACCCCGATGATCTACTTCTGTCTTAAGAAAACGAGATGGTATGCAGTCGGTGCTCTCGCGGCAATATGGTTTGTACTGTCTCCATTCAAAATGGGACACTTCGGACAGCTCCTTACCGGATTCTTTTTCTTTTCATGGGGCGCACACACCAGTTTCCACGGAAAGGATATGATAACCGAGTTCAACAAATTTTTCAAGACCTCCGTGCTACTGTATTGCTCTATCAGCCTGCTGATTTGGCTACTGCCTGACATCCCCCACGTAATCGTTCATCTTCTCAAAAGCATTAACGTTGTGGCAGGTATGGTTATGGCCTACGGTCTTGCAGCACGCCTTATTCAGTCCAGAAGAGTCAAGGTAAGCAAATTCCTCGCTGTCGCCTCCTTCTTCGTATACGCCGGACACGCACTATTCGTTGCGTACATAAATATCTTTCTCTTCAGACTTTTCCGACCGGTGCATTTCTACGGCGTTGCGCTCATATACCTCGCAACGCTCGTATTGACCATATCACTATTATTATTAATTTTCAAACTACTTGGCCGCTATCTACCCTCAATACAAAAGATATTGGCCGGGAAAACTTATCGTTGATAAATAGATGCCAGCTAAATTAACAACCGTTATCCTCCTACTCATTTCCAATATATTCATGACCTTCGCATGGTATGGACACCTGCGACTCCAAACATCCGGAATCGGCAAGAACTGGCCACTATATGTGACTATTCTTTTCTCTTGGGGTATTGCATTGGCTGAATATTGCTTTATGGTACCTGCAAATAGAATCGGCTATGCCGGCAACGGTGGACCATTCTCGTTAATGCAACTCAAGGTGCTTCAGGAAGCAATTACACTTATAGTGTTTACTATTATAGCCATGTTTGTCTTTCAGGGAGAACGCCTCCATTGGAACCACATTGCAGCGTTTTTCTGCCTGATTGCGGCTGTTTATTTCGTTTTTCTTCCATCCAAATAATACGCACAGATGAAACTTTTTTCTGCCCCGATGCAAGGGCATACAGATGCTGCGTTCCGACATTTTCACGCCTCCTTTTACGGTGAGGCTGATGCATATTTCACCCCCTTCGTTCGCATCGAGCGTGGCGATTTCCGGCAACGCGATCTTCGCGATCTTCGTTCCGATCTGAATGAAAACCATTATTTAATCCCACAAATTATTTTCAATAGCGTAGAAGAATTTGACCGTCTCGTTCAAGTAATAGTTGAATCCGGACACCGCTCTATCGACCTCAACATCGGCTGTCCTTTCCCGATGCAGACCAATCATGGGCGCGGAGCTTCTGTAATCGCTAATGTGGAATTATTCAACGCCATCAGCGCACGCATAAAAGAGAATCCCGACCTCTCCTTCTCCCTCAAGATGCGCCCCGGACTAAAGAATAATGACGAATGGGAAAAAATCATTGACACTATCAATGACACACCACTCGCCCACGTTACATTCCACCCTCGTGTGGCAACACAGAAATATGCAGGTGATATCGATTTTGCAGCCTTTGAGGATTTTCTTAAAGTATGTGCCCATCCCGTCGTGTACAACGGCGACATAACGACTCCCGCGCAAATAACCGAATTGATGGACAAATATCCATCGCTCATCGGAATAATGGTCGGCCGTGGACTGCTCGCACGTCCTTCACTCTTCAACGAATCTTTATCTTCCGAATGGCAGCGTGATAAAAGACTCGATACTATGCTTCGATTCCATAACGCGCTCAAAGACCATTACGCACAAAGACTTTGTGGAGAATCTCAGCTTATCGAAAAGATGAAAACATTTTGGGAATTTGCCGAACCAGAAATCGGGCGTAAAATATGGAAAGCCATAAAAAAAGCCACCTCTATGGCTAAATACGACTCCGCAGTCTCTATGATTTAAATTTGAAGACACGCGATTGCCATGGCTCATTCCACCTCTTTGTAATTCTCCGTCTTCTTAAAAATTTATAATCAGTTGTCTCTCCTCTTCCATTTTCCAAAATTTATTGCTATTTTTGCACTGTAATACGTTTTAAGCCGTTAATGCTCTCCCGTGAAACGGCTAAATTAATTTGTCTTTTATGGATTATTTCAACTTGCAGGGACTTGGTGTGGCGCTTGTCACTCCGTTTAAAGAGGATAAATCAATTGATTTTGATGCGCTCGGACGCATTGTGGATTTTCAAATTCAGTCCAAAGCCGACTATCTTGTCGTACTTGGGACAACCGGCGAAACACCTGCGCTCTTTCCTGACGAGAAGAAAGAAATCAAAGATTTTATTCGCCGACGCACCAACGGACGCATCCCTCTTATACTCGGATGCGGAGGCAATAATACTGCAGAAGTAGTCAATGAACTGAAAACTGGCGATTTCGACGGTTTCAAAGCCGTGCTTTCTGTCGTTCCTGCATATAACAAGCCCTCACAAGAAGGTATCTTTCAGCACTTTATGGCTATTGGTGAAGCGTCTCCACTCCCTGTAGTGCTTTATAACGTACCCGGCCGCACCGGTGTCAATATGACGGCCAAGACTACTCTCCGACTCGCCTCAATGTCTGACAAATTTATCGGTATAAAGGAGGCTTCCGGCAATCTTCCGCAAATAGAAGAGATAATCAAGTTCAAGCCCAAACAATTTCAAGTTGTCTCCGGCGATGACGGAATCACTTATCCCCTGATGGCAATGGGAGCAGTTGGCGTTATATCGGTCATCGGCAACGCCTTTCCTAAGGAATTCGGACGCATGGTACGGCTTTGTTTGCAAGGAGAACATGAGAAAGCTCTCGACATACATTTCAAATTCACGGAATTATTTAATCTGCTGTTTGTAGACGGCAATCCGGCAGGAGTGAAATGTACGCTCAATGCACTCGGAATTATCGAGAATGTGTTGCGCTTGCCACTTGTTCCAACGAGAGTTTCTACAAACGAAAAAATCCATCAGATCCTTTCGGAACTGAGCTAACTGCGATTACAACTTAAACCGTGATCGATAAAGCTACAGTAGAGAAAATCAAGGCGGCTGCCGACATCGTCGAGGTCGTCAGCGACTACGTTCATCTTACTCGACGTGGCTCCAATTATATGGGTCTCTGTCCTTTCCATAATGAACGGACACCCTCATTCTCTGTCAATCGTAGAAAAAATTTCTGCTATTGTTTCTCCTGTCACAAGGGTGGTTCACCGGTGAATTTTATAATGGAGAAGGAGGGAATCAGTTACCATGATGCTCTGCTGCAATTGGCGCAAAAGTACGGTATCAAGGTAGAAGAGCGTGAGCTGACCGATGCCGAACGACAAGCACAGAGTGAACGCGAGGCTATGCTCGTTGTCAATGAGTGGGCGATGGGCGTTTTCGAGCGTAATTTGACTCAAACAGATGAAGGGAGAAACGTCGGCCTCCAATATTTCTATCAGCGAGGTGTGACTGATGAAGCTATCAAAAAATTCCGACTTGGCTACGCTATTGATCGTCCTACGTCGCTTGTGGATGAAGCGCGCAAAGCCGGATTCGATATAAAAACGCTTAAGTCTGTTGGCCTCGTCGGTGAGAGCCGCGAAGGACGCCTGTACGACCGTTTCAGAGGTCGGGTCATCTACCCTGTTATGAATACTGCCGGCAAGGTAGTTGCGTTTGGTGGCCGTGATCTTAAAGGGGGACCGGCAAAATATATCAACTCTCCGGAATCAGACATCTACAAGAAGAGTAACGAACTTTACGGAATCTATCAGGCCAAAAACGCCATAAGCCGAAATGGGCAATGTTTCCTCGTCGAGGGTTATATGGACGTCATAGGGATGTTTCAGTCGGGGATGGAGAATGTGTTAGCTTCGTCCGGAACTGCGCTCACAGACGGTCAGATAGCCCTTATACATCGTTTTGCGGAAGAGGTCACTTTGATCTACGATGGCGACGCTGCCGGTATCAAAGCCTCTCTTCGAGGTATTGATATGCTTCTTGCTCATAAGTTGCGCCTCAAAATACTCCTACTGCCCGACGGCGACGACCCCGATTCTTTCGCAAGAAAACATACACCCGAAGAATTCCGCGAATTTGTAGACCGGCATGCTGTCGACGTTATCAAATTCAAGACTCAGGTGCTTATGAAGGATGCCGAAAACGATCCCGTGAGACGTTCGGAGGCTATCCATAGCATTGTGAAGAGTATCGCGAGCATTCCTGATAAGATACAACGTATGACCTATATTCAGGAATGTTCCATACAGCTCAAAATGAACGAGGAAATTATCGCTGCAGAAACTGAAAAAGCACGCGAAATTATTCTCGAAAATTGGCGCCGGGAACGCGAACGGAAATACATCGAACGCGATTTCCCTGTAAACGCTTCTAAAGATAATATCAGTACGAATAATGAAGCCGGAGTCAAACCGTCATCATCTCCGAGCCCTTCATCCGAAACCGTTTCTAAAGTTCGCGCTAACTATCAAAACGAAGACTTAGAACCCTTTGAAAAAGAAGTTCTCCGATATTGCCTCAAATACGGTATGCTGACGCTTTGCGATGCCGTTGATATAAACGGCGTTGAAACGCCTCTCAGCGCTGTGGATTTCGTCGCGGAAGAGCTTGAATACGACAACGTATCCTTCTCTATCGCCGGTTACGGAGAGATTTTTAATCTCATTCGAGCAATGCAGGACGATTTCGCTACTGCATATACTACTTATCAACAGGAAGTAGACTCCAGAATAGCGGAAGAAAGACAAAAAGGATTCGAAGAAATCGGCGAAAAGAATCTCACTACGATGCAGATTGAGCTGGAGGAGTCTCACCTTGAAGAACGTATGGCGAAACTCGCCGACGATTTGCTTCGGGATTTCGCTATGGACTATCCCGGACGGGTCCTTGCCAGCCATGAGAACGATGCTGTCAGAAACACAGTAAACGACCTGCTCAAGGAAAAGGTTATCCTCTGCAAGCGATTCCGCGAAATGGACAAAGGAGAAACTGAATTCGACCGTCTCGCAGAACTACTTCCGCGTGCCATAGCAGAATGGAAAGACGCAATCCTCGCTCGACAAATAGCCGTTATTTTTGACGAAATTAAAGTCGCAAATAGTAACTCTGACCAGCAACGCGTCTCAGAATTACAACAGA
>JAGAUF010000037.1 GCA_017620885.1 Muribaculaceae bacterium | reverse complement strand
GGATTGAAATGTCCGATGTTCAAACAAGAATACATCGATATTACAACAAAAGCCGAAACGCCCAAGTACTCTCTGACGATGTCGGAGAATATGGACGGCACCGGGTATCAGGGACGCTGGGAATCAGGCATCGGACCGGTCGGAGAGGATTACGCCTCCAACCTCCCTTATCCCGTATATTCTTTGCCGGAAGGAGTCACGCCTACGCGCCTGCTTTATGTGCGCGACATCAACACGAATGAGGTGCTCTGGGGCGACCCGAAACTTGATCCGGCTTACAATTCAGTCGGCGAACTGACAAATGACAACGACGGAATCGCCGTTTCCGGCTCCTCCTCCCGCAAGATTTTAGTTAAGTGATTTTTCCATTACACTCTCTCTAACAGCAGGCACGCCCCACCCGGTGTGCCTCTTTTTCTTACCGCATCCTTGCAAGATTCGCACGAATTATTTAATTTTGTGTTTCATAATGCCGAATTATCAGCACGACCAATGGAAAAAATCATCGACCCCATAAATAGAGATCTGATTATCAGCGAATTGACCGAAGACCGTCGTCTCCGACACACCAACAAGGGAGAAAACGAGGTCTATATCGTTGACGCCTTCAATGCTCCCAATACGATGCGGGAGATCGGCCGTCTTCGTGAAATAGCCTTCCGGGGTGCGGGTGGAGGAACCGGCAAATCGTGCGATATTGACGAATTTGACACTATGCCCAATCCGTGCCGGCAACTCTTAGTCTGGGATCCGCAGCGCAAGGAAATTATCGGCGGATACCGTTTCATCTTCGGAGAAGACATAGAAATTGACAGTAATAACGTGCCGCGCATCGCCACGAGCCACATGTTCCGCTTCTCAGATAGATTCATCCGCGAATTTCTGCCGGAAACTCTCGAATTGGGACGCTCTTTCGTTTCTACGGAATACCAGTCGACCAAAGCCAATCCGAAGGCGCTTTATGCTCTCGACAACCTATGGGACGGACTCGGAGCCCTCACCGTCGTGCATCCGCAGACAAAATATCTCTTCGGCAAAGTCACGATGTATCCCAACTTCGGACGCGAGGCAAGGAATCTGATTCTTTATTTCCTCAATAAGCATTTCCCCGACCCGGACAATCTCGTCACCCCTATCATCCCGCTGGATTTGCAAGAATCAGAAGAGGAAATCAAAGCCATGCAATGCCTCTTTAATGGCGACACATTTAAAGAGGATTACAAGATTCTCAACCACATAATACGGCAACACGGTCGCAATATACCGCCACTTGTCAATTCCTACATGAGTCTATCGCCGACAATGCGCCTCTTCGGAACAGCCATCAACCGCGAATTTGGCGACGTGGAAGAAAGTGCCATTTTCTTCAAGATAGACGATATTTTTGAAGAGAAGAAACGCCGACACATCGGCAGTTATATGGGTTAATTCCACCGTCACTTCGTCTAACCTAACCATTATTGTCTATGAAATTCCTGCGCCTTCCCTCAGCTCTCCTGTTGTTATTTATCTCCTCGATAACCATGGCACAGTACGCCGGCATTCCCTCTCATCTCAACGAGAACAGCGATTATGCCCCGATCAGCAATGACCCCGGCAAGCGAATAGACGTTTTTGCCGATTCATCCCGATATACCATCCGCCTCAACGCATCCACTATGGCCAACGTCGGCTCGGGAGATTTCGCTCCTCGGCTCGTCACAGCCAATCAGGGCGGACTGATAACACAGCCTCTCTCTATCCTTGAGAAAGTTACTCTGTCGCGCCCCATGAAGCGTTCTGACCGTTTCAGCTACGGCTTCGGAGGTTCCCTCGTGCTCGACGCAGCCTGTTCTACGGAATATGAACGATGGTCGATTGATAACAACGGCTTCGTCAGCAATAATCAGCATCCGTCATATCTTTGGCTTCAGGAATTGTACGGAGAGATAAAATTCCGCAGCGTATATCTCCTTGCCGGACTCAAAGAGAACGACCGCTCAATCTTCGACGGCGTAATCGGTTCGGGCGATCTGACGCTGAGCAACAACGCGCGTCCTATCCCGCAGGTAAGAATCGGATTCATCGACTTCCGCGACATACCCCTCACAAACGGCTGGGTACAGATACAGGGAGATATAGCCTACGGCGTCTTTACCGACCAGCATTGGACCGAAGACCATTACAACTATTTCAACAGTTTCATCACCACCGGCAATCTTTACCATTATAAGCGCTGCTATTTCCGTACCAAGCCCGAGAAGCCCTTCTCCGTAACTGTGGGAATGCAGCACGCGTCACAGTTTCATGGCACATGGAAGAAATACAACAAAGGGGTGATGACGAAAGAGGTGAAGGATAAGCTCACATTCCGCGATTTCATCGACGTCTTTTATCAGACAAAAGGCAACAACAGCGTCAATCCGGGCGACGCCGTGAATTTCAACGGCAACCATCTCGGTTCATGGGATGTCCAGTTCCGCTATCGGTTCCGCGACGGCACGAAACTGACTTTCTACGTACAGAAACCGTGGGAAGACGAGTCAGGCGTGGCATGGCGCACAGGCTTTGACGGCGTATGGGGACTGCGCTATGACGCTCCGTCAGATGCGCTTGTGGACGGCGCCGCGATAGAATATCTTGACTTTACCAATCAAGGCGGCCCAATGCTATGGGATCCTTCGCCCTCGATTCCTACCAACGCTTCCGGCGCCGACGATTATTACAACAATTTCATGTACAATGGCTGGGTGAATTACGGTCTCGCGATAGGCTCCCCGATCTTCAAGGCCCCCCTCTACAATACGGACGGATATATGCGCTTCACAGACAATCACTTGCGCGGATTCCATCTCGGCGTCAAGGGAAGGCTCATGCGCGGACTGCGCTGGCGGGCGCTCTTCTCCTTCCTCAGTTCCAACGGCACTCCCCTTGTGCCTCGTGAGCATCATCGCGACGTATCATCCTTCCTCCTCGAAGCCGCCTATCAACTCCCCTCCGTGCCAAACCTCACTTTCAAAGGGCAAATCGCCTTTGACGCCGGGTCTCTCTATCGCCCAGCTTTCGGAATGTTTGTATCCGCCTCATATTCCGGTTCCCTCTCATTCAAAAAATAATACTCAGCCATATCCAATTTCACCTATCAATGTCAAAGAAAATCATCTGCAATATAGCTTCGCTCCTGATACTGATCTGTATCTCATCCGCACTTCCGTCATGTACGAGAAACAACGGCTACATCGGACCTATCTTCGGCCGATGGGTTTTGAAGAGCATCGATACACAAAACTATCCCGAAATCAAATACGACACCGAACTCTTCTGGGCATTCCAACACAATATCATCTCCATGACCGAGTCTTTCCCAAATCACGAATCCATAGCGACGTTTGGAGAATTTACACTCGAAGACAACACTCTCACTATCGATTTCTGCGACCCGCAGCGCCCTATCAATCCGGCTTTCGGACTCCCGTCGCAAGCTCGGCTTCAGGTTTTGCAACTCGGCAAAGGGAAACTCATCCTCGAATACAACCCCACACCTGACTCCTCCATCGTCTACACATTCCATAAATGGTGATATTCCATAAATGGTGATAAAATCAGATTCCGCTCCGAAGATAAACCTTATATCTTCTAATTTGTTTAATCTATAAATTTAATACTGACAAATATGAAAAAGTTTATAATGATTCTGGCCGCTATTCTGGTCATATCCGTATCGGCAAACGCCCGTGACCGATACGCACGTAGCGCATCTGTACTCCCTGTGGCTGCACAGAGCGTCCTTTCCAAAAACTTTAAGGCTGGCGTCAGCCTCGTCAAAATCGAACGTTCGGAATTCGAGGTAACACTTCTCGACGGATCAGAAATATCTTTCGATAAGAAAGGCAACTGGGAAAGCGTTGAGGTCTCCGAACGCCATGAAGTTCCGGCAGCTTTCCTTCCGCAGGAAGTTCGCAATTACGTGAAGAAAAATCATAAGGACGCCCGAATTGTCGGCATCGACAAAGAACGCAACGGATACGAAGTAGAGCTGTCCAACGGTATCGATATCAAATTCGACCGTTCCGGCCGATTCGTCCGCTATGACGACTGACAGCAACCATTCGCTTCATCATCACCCTTCAAGACGCGTCAGATCCGATTCCGACGCGTTTTTTCGTTCATAGGACAAAGTATCCTCTACGAGATTCCAACGCGAGGAAAGAGCCACAAGATAGACATACGGAAGAGCAAATATCGGCATACTGAGGAATGATGCGTATATCAGTATAATTATAAATTCTCCCATAAGGAACCATTGCATCTGCCCTTTCAGCCGACCTCCCTTACCAATCCAGCCAAAAAGCACGCACATATAGAAAAGAAGCCAAATATCACCCAATAATCCCATATCAAGCTGAACTTGCATCAACTGTGTACTTGTGCCGTATAGAAACCATTCGTATTTCTTCGCGAAATGCGTCTGCTCCATAACGGTCCCCCCCTTAAACTGACTGGCACCATACCCTAACCATAATCCGTGAGGCTTGTCTGTCATTACTGTCGGAAGCATCAGGAACTTTGCGCCGCGCATAAAGTCTCTGTTCTCATCTGTGTCGCCCTCGCTGTCAAAGAGATTCTCCATAATTTCATACGTCTGCTCGTCGCCGATAACGTAATATTCAAGAAAATCCATAGACTTCATATAGTCAGGGATCTCGTTGGTCTGAAGATAAACGTAGCCCGCCAAAAACGTCATTAACACAACTGCCGGAATGACATACAGCATATTTATAAGAAATCGGCGGTTGAACGGAACCAGAAATAAGAAATATAATACCAAATAGACAAACGAAATCTTCGTCTCATTCATAAACGACGGCAACAGCAGAAATATGAGAGTCCGATTATTTAGCAGATTCTGCATATACGATTTCTCATTGTCCCATCTTTTCAGCATCAGATAAAACGACATGGCATAGATCAGAGTCGAGATCGTACCTGAGTTTAGATTTCCCAGAGAACCGCCACCATAGTCACCACCTCCGAACGCTAAATACTGATAAATCACACATGGCAACTGTATCCACAGGAAGATATAGATCGACTTGTCCATTCGTGTTATGAAATATATCGATCGTTCCCGCGTTGACAGTAACCAGCGAAATATCGGCAGCATAAATAGAATGCTGAAATACATTCGCGAGCCGTTGAGCCAAAATACAATCGAATGGCCGTTGATTATCAGAGTAGTCGTCAGCGAGATGACCAAATACGAAATCACAACGGCTATGTCCCAACGGTTTCTCAACGTCCACACCCCGAGAATCAAAACCGCGACATCAAACAGCAATTCTATCGGCGTACGGAGCGCCTCATAAGCACCGGGAATCCTCTGAAGGACAAACCATATACACCCCATCACCCAGAACAACGTCAGCACCGAATAGGTCAGCACCTTTATCTTCAGCGGGCGAATGCTGCAAAGCACATCAACCCATCCCACCTTCCCGGCGGGATTCCGACCGCTATTTCTTCCCTTCTCCCGCATTATTCCGCTGCTTCCTCTGTCACGCTTTCCTCCGTTTCACGCTTATTCTCCGCTTTCAGTTTTTTTACGCGATTTTTATACCAGAATATCACGTAAAGCCCCACAAGGCCGCATATACCACCAATAAAAGCAAACAACACAGCCATTATCATTCCGCCGAATCCTTTCGGCTTCGTATCACTGTAAGCATCTTCCATCACACGCGCCGTAGGTATCTCGCGCGCGAGTCTCAGCTGACTTTCCTCTCGTTTCTGAAGCAGGAATGCATAAATCTGATTCTGGATAACCTGATTGCGATAGAGCGACGTCAGACGACGTTCTATCGAAGGTGCCTGACCGATACGCGATTCTGATTCGCCGTTCATACGCTGAAGATCGCCGATTGCAATAGTCGACGCGGCAAGATCACGTTCAAGAGTCGAGAGCAGATTCCCGCGCATCGCATCCACCTGAGCAGTGATAGCCTTCAATGTCGCGTTGCTTCCCTTTACGTTTTGCTCCAGACGCATACGTTCCAACACAAGTTCATTATAAGCCTGTATCGGTGCCTCCGGCACATTGCTCGTAAATGGAATCATCGAATACTTGGTATTTTCCCCTTTCAGAAAATCTATGACCATACGCAGAACTCCCTGTCGCGTCTGCTGCTCTATCAACGCGGTCTCGGCAGTACCTTTCTTCTTCAAGATATATTCCGCCTCCGCATCGGGATCCACTATACGGTTACTGCGCTTATATGCCTCAATATCGGCTTCGCTCTTTTCAAGCTGGCTGTACATATCGATCATACGCTCATTGATGAAATCAACCGTCTGGCGAGCCTCCTCATGGCTCGTTTCTATTCCATTGCGGTTATAGACATCCACAAGTGTATTGAGCATATCTACGCCTCGACGCGGAATCACGTCTTCCGTCGTCATATATATTACATTCGATTTTCTCGACGGAGACTGCACATTCAACTTCTTATAGAGTGTTTCGGCATAGACCGCCGGCGATGTCGTCACATTATAGAAAACAAGTTTTTCCGACGGGTTATATGTCACGCTCTTGCTGATATGGAAAGTACCGCACGGCGTCTTGACATTGAACGGAAATTTGGGATATGTCTTGTCAACTACCACTCCTTTACCCTGTTTTGCCACTACGTGGATATTCTTACCCCCCTCTGGAACAGTTATCTTGAAATGCGTCGTGCGTGTCATTGTATCCGCTACTGCCATCGGAATGTCGACATTGATCGGAGAATCATTATAATACCATACTTTCGGTTCAAAAAGAGAATTCTTCGACCAGTTGCGGCTGTTAAGATTCAAGGTCTTGATTGTCGAGATAAGATTATTGCGGCTTTGAAGACGCAATATCTCATCCTCCACGAGTTTATACGACGCGCCACCCATATTGAAACTCGAAAGCAGGCTTCCAAGTCCCGAGCCAATAGATCCCTTCCCATCCGATTCGGTATCGTTCAGTATTATTGACGCTTTTACATCATATTTGTCCGACTTGATTTTTGAATATATGAATCCTAAAGCGCCAAAAATCACGCAAATTATCAACAGCACCCACCAGCGTTTCAGCATAAAATGGAGCATCGCTCCTATTTGCAGACGGTCATCGTTTCTGACCAGTTCATCCGCAGTTTTTTTCATCTTTATTATTCTCTCAATAATTGATTTATACCCTTGTCATCCTACTTGATCAGCGCAATCAGAAGCGATACCACAACCGAACAGCCGCTCACGATAGCCGAAACAACACTCACCTTGAAACTATTGTTCTGATTATACTCGGCCTGACCGCTGCGTGCCGAACCCGGCTCTACATAGACCACGTCGTTTTGCTTAAGATAATAATATGGCGATGAAACGACCTTCGAATCATTTAGATTCAAACGGTGATACGTGGCACGACCGTTCTCCTCGCGCCATACCGTCACATTGTCTCTCCGGCCGAACACAGTCATATCACCCGCCGTGGCAAGCGCGTCGAGAACCGTAACCTTCTCCCGATCAAATTGATATGAACCCGGATTAAGCACCTCTCCCATCACCTTGATGCGGAAATTCACTAATTCAACTCTAACATAAGGAGCCTCGACATCTTTGGCAATGCGCTGCGTGAGATCTTCCGCAAGCTGAAGCGTCGTTTTCCCCGCTACGTGAATCTTTCCCAAAACAGGAAAAACAATATTGCCGGCATTGTCTACAATATACGTCTGCTTCTGCGTCGTCATCGAATTCGACTTGAGATCCTGCGACGTCAGAGCCGGGTTATTGAAAGGAAGATTGTAGGCAGCCGTTGCCTCCGGCACCTCCGAGCTAACATTAATCAGAAGCTCGTCCTGCGGCTCTATCTTGATTTCTGTCAAATTAACGGGTATCGAACCTTCAGTACTCATCTGAAGGTCATTGAAATACGCCAGTTCCTGTTTACTCTTGCACGACGCCAAAGCCAGAGTAATCAGCGCTATCGGTAATATATTCCTTAAAAATCGTCTCATATCTCAGTCGAGGTATTGTTTTTATTTGCAAAATTAATCAAAAAATCCGTGCCGTCAAAAATACCGCTTCACAATCGAATCAAAAATCCGGAAATCAAGTCTCGGCGATTATTTCGACATCACAAAAAAATGCTTCCCCCAAAAAATGATCTTCCTTTTCAGGTGACAATTTTCAAATCGCCCTCTTTCATTTTTTACTGCAATCTTTTAACTGATTGCGGTTTATAATATTTAACGAATCCCGCTTTCAAAAATTGTATATAATATTCCGATTTTGCTATTTTGATTTATCACCGAAAATTTGTAACTTTGCAGAATACTAAACAAGGAAATCAATGCAAGCGATATTACTCGCAGCAGGCATGGGGCGCCGACTCGGTCCTCTTACTGCCGGAAACACAAAATGTATGCTTGAAGTCAACGGCGTCCGTCTCGTTGACCGGGTAATGGACAAACTCGCCGGAACCGACATCTCACGAATCGTCATCGTAGCCGGCTATGAGTCTGAAAATCTCAAGCGTCACATCATCAGCTATTATCCTGAATTGCCCGTCGTATTTATCGAAAACAAAGTCTTCGACAAGACAAACAATATATATTCACTCTGGCTCGCGCGCGATTACCTCAGAGAAGACGACACGCTTCTGCTTGAATCCGACCTTATCTTCGATGACAGCGTGATTGACTGCGCAATCCATAGTCCGCACCCAAACGTCGCACTCGTGGCCAAGTATGAGCCGTGGATGGACGGAACAATGGTTTGCCTCGACGACGCCGACAATATCGTCAGTTTCATCCCGAAGAGCGGGTTCGACTATTCGATGACCGACAAATATTACAAGACTGTAAACGTCTACAAGCTGAGCCGCGAATTTTCCGCCGACAGATACCTACCGTTCCTCGAAGCCTACATCAGAGCAATGGGCAATCACGAATATTACGAACAGGTTCTGCGCGTGATGACGATGATCGACACCTGTGGTATCAAGGCCGTCGACATAGGCGACCGCCGCTGGTACGAAATCGACGACGTACAGGATCTCCGTATAGCAGAAACAATCTTCGCGGAACCGGCTCTCCGCCTCGACAAGATTCAGAAAAGCTACGGCGGCTACTGGCGATATTCTTCACTCCTCGATTTCTGCTATCTCGTCAACCCCTTCTTCCCCCCGAAGAGAATGTTTGACGAAATGAAAGCCAATTTTGACATCCTCGTCCGAGAATACCCCTCCGGCATGGACGTCAATTCGCTGCTCGCCGCCAAATATTTCGGCATCGAAAGAAACAATATCGTGGTAGGAAACGGCGCCGCCGAACTCATAAAGGAGCTGATCCCCTATCTCGGCAAAAAAATCGGCTACATAGTGCCCACCTTCGAAGAATACGCCAACCGTTTCGGAGACGGCATACAGGAAGTGAAATTCTGTCCCGAAGCTCCGCTATTCAGATACACTGCCGACGACCTGATGGACTTCTTCTCACGATACCCCGTAGATTCCCTCATCCTCATCAATCCCGACAATCCTTCAGGCAATTTCATCCCTTACAATGATCTTCTACGGCTGATCGAATGGACACGCGGCAATGGGATGCGCCTCATAGTAGACGAATCTTTTGTGGATTTCGCCACAGGTTTCCCGCTAAACACCCTACTCCGGTCTGACATCCTCGCCCAAAGCCCTCACCTCACCGTCTTGAAAAGCATATCGAAATCTTACGGCGTCCCCGGGCTGCGGCTCGGAGTACTCGCATCGGGAAATCCACGGATAATCGAAGAAATAGCCTGAAAAGTCGCTATATGGAACATAAACTCCGTAGCTGAATTCTATATGCAGATATT
>JAGAUF010000036.1 GCA_017620885.1 Muribaculaceae bacterium | reverse complement strand
GTGCAGTATTTATGCTCGGATTCCTGCTCATTGTTTTCTTTCGGGTTTCTTTTTCGGAACTGGCGGAAGGGGTGTTTGTAATTGCCCTTTAATGTATCTGTTTCTGTCTCCGCGCCGGGGAAACAAACCCTCCTCTAATATCTATAACGCGAGGGAGGGTGGAATATTTTATTGGCGAGACAAACGCGTCGTAGGCAGTCGCTCTTTATTGATTCTGAGGAAAAAGAAAAGGGTCGACACTCGCAAGTGCCACCCCTTTCATAAAATAAGCAAGTTGGTGTTTTATTATTTTATGTAATTGTTTCTTGTTATTTCTGACCGAGACGTGCTTTCTCGCGAGCGATGTATCCGTCGAGCGACATGCCGCTACCGGGCATAAAGTTGGGGAATTCGCTCTTTATTGTCTCATAGCACTGAAGAGCCTCGGCGTATTTCTTGAGGTGGTCGAATACAACGGCTTTTTTCAGCTGAGCGCGCGGAACGATCTGATCGTTGCCGTCGGCCGTGCTGATACCCTTGTCGAATGATTCGAGAGCTTCGGGATATTTTTTGAGATTTACGTAGCAGTCGCCGATAAGTATCTGTACGTTGGCCATCAGCACCTTGTCGGAGGTGGAGAATTTCTGAAGATAGGTGAGGGCTTCCTGATATTTCCCAATGTTGTAATAGGATTCTCCGGCGGAGAGGGCGGCTACGTTGCCTCCTTTGGTATTGCCGTATTGGTCGGCCACTTTCTTATATCCCATAGCGGCGACTGTGTCGTTGGCGGCTGACAGCTCTACTTTATTATATGCGTCAAAAGAATCGTTGTTCTGAGGGTTTTGATACATAAATATATAGCTCATCAGCAGGACAGCGACGAGAATCACTGCGCCGACTACCCAGAAAATGATTTTTTTATTGTTTACGAGGCGCTCGGATACATTGGTAAGGTGTTCGTTGAGCTGCTCTATTTTGTTCTCTTCCTGATTGTTATGTTTATTTTCAGCCATTTTGTTACAGCTTAATGTAGGGTGTATTACTTTTCAAGGTGCAAATTTAGTCAAATTTCCGCGATTGCAAAAATATTTTGCGAAAAAAATTACGCTGTGGCGTCTGATTTTTTGTTTTTTAATGGAATTGAAGATTGTGACAGTGGAAGGAGCCGCGCAATCGAGAGGTATTTATGGATAAGAAGATGGGAAATAAGGTGTCTTTCGCAGGGTAACGGTGTGCAAAACAAGAAATTTTTGTAAATTTGCAGTGGGAAACGACGTTAATCCTTTATCGAAGCGATTATGAAGAAATCTACAGGCCTGACAACTGAATTGCGCCAGCGGCAGCATCTATCGCTGACGCAGTTGCAATTTGTGCGTCTGCTTGAAATGAACACACAGGAGATAGAGGATGAGGTGGAGCGTAAGATGGAGGAAAATCCGGCGCTTGGCCGTGAGGATTCCGCCGGGACTGAATTGCCGCAGGAGCAGGTTACTGAAGATGGGGAGCAATTCAACGAGTCGGCTGAGGAATTGCAACGTAAGGATTATGCGGCCGATGATACCCCGTATTATCGAATGTATGCCAACAATCGCAGCGCCGACGATGACCGTCCGGAAATGCCGCGTGCCGCCGGAGGGGAGTCGCTGTATGACGTGCTTCTCTCGCAGCTCGGTGAGCGTAGCTTGAGCGAGTCGGTCTATCGAATGGCGTGTTATATAGTATGGAGCCTCGATAGGGACGGTTATCTGCGTCGCCCTTTGGGGCTGTTGGTCAATGATATGCGCATCGAGACGGGTGAGCAGATTGACCCTGATGACGCCGAAGATGCGCTGCGTGCTGTGCGCGATCTTGAGCCGCACGGCGTAGGCGCGTCGGATTTGCGCGACTGTCTTCTTTTGCAGTTGAAATATCTTCCCGAAAGTCAGGAACGTGATGACGCGAAGCGGATTCTGACAGATTTTTATGATGCGTTTGAGAAAAAACATGTGCACCGCCTCGTGAGTGGGCTGAAAGCGCCGCAAACGCGTGTGAAGCAGGCGTTAAATCTTATTCTGTCGCTTAATCCGCGTCCTGCAGCATCTCTCGGGAGTGACGACGATAATGCGCCGGTTATAATTCCTGATTTCGTGGTGACTGATTATGATGGCGAACTTGTCGTGACGCTGAATAATTCCGTTCCGGATCTGCGGATAGAGGAATCGTTTGGCAATGCAGTGAAGCGTATGGAAATGAACGCGCGCACGCGTAAGGCGCGTGAAAGCGCGCGCGAGAGGAGTACGCGGGAATTCGTGATGGAACATTACCGTGGCGCGAAGGAGTTTATTTCCAATCTGAAGCTTCGACAGGAAACGCTTTTCGCAGTTATGACGGCAATTGTCGAGATGCAGAAGGAATTTTTTCTCAGTGGCGATCCCGAACAGCTCAAGCCGATGGGCATACGCGACGTGGCGATGCGCACGGGTTATGATATATCGGTGATTTCGCGCGCGACGGCTAATAAGTATGTCGAGACTCCACACGGGAATTTCCAGTTGCGTTATTTCTTCAGCGGCGAGATAGGGAGCGAAGGGAATGTGCATTCGTCGCGCAAGGTGAAAAAGGTATTGAAACAGCTTGTGGATGAGGAAGATAAGAAGCATCCGTTGTCCGACCGGCGCATAGAGGAGGAGATGCGGCGACGTGGCTACGACCTTTCGCGCCGTACCGTTCAGAAATACCGTTCCTTGCTCGACATCCCCGTTGCGCGCCTGCGTCGGGAAGAATGATATTTTGTGCGACCGCATAGCGGTTCCGGTATTTACAGAATACACAACCGGCGTCGGACTTCAATCCGGCGCCGGTTGTATTTCCCCAATAGGGAGTGTATTTATGTATATATCAGATGCTTATGCGTCGATATTGGCGTAAGTGGCGTGTTCTTCGATGAAATCGCGACGCGGCCCTACATCCTCACCCATAAGCATAGAGAATGTGCGGTCGGCTTCCGCGGCGTTGGTCAGCGTGACCTGTTTGAGCATACGGTTTTCGGGATCCATAGTCGTTTCCCAAAGCTGCTCGGGATTCATCTCACCAAGACCTTTATATCGCTGGAGAACGAGCTTGTTGCCGTCGCCACCGCATACGTCGTCGATGAAGCGTTGCACCTGACGGTCGTCCCATGCATATTCCGAGACGCCCTTCTTCCCTTTGAGCGTACATTTGTACAGCGGAGGAGTGGCAATATATAGATACCCATTCTCGATGATCGGGCGGATACGTCGGAAGAAGAATGTCATAAGGAGCGTCGCGATGTGAGCACCGTCGACGTCGGCATCGGTCATTATGATGATTTTGTGATAACGGAGCTTGGTCATATTAGGCGCCTTGGAATCTTCATCAGTGCCGATAGTCACGCCGAGGGATTTGAAGATGTCGACGATTTCCTTCGATTCAAACACCTTGTGTTCCATAGCTTTCTCCACATTGAGGATTTTGCCTCGCAGCGGAAGAATTGCCTGATAGTTGGGGTTACGTCCCTGCTTTGCGGAACCGCCTGCCGAGTCACCCTCGACGAGGAACAGTTCGCAAGCCTCGGCGTCGCGGCTTTTGCAGTCTGCGAGCTTGCCGGGGAGCCCGGCTCCTCCGAGGGGCGATTTGCGCTGCACTTTCATGCGGGCGTTGTAGGCGGCATGGCGTGCAGTGGCGGCGAGAATCACCTTATTGACGATGGTCTTGGCTTGGGCGGGATGCTCCTCAAGATAGTAGCGGAGCGCCTCGCTGACGGCCTGCTGTACGGCACCTCCCACCTCATTGTTTCCGAGTTTTGTCTTCGTCTGACCCTCAAACTGCGGCTCGGCTACCTTGACCGACACCACGGCCGTCAGACCGTCGCGGAAGTCTTCCTTGCTCAGCTCTATCTTGAGCTTTTCGAGCATCTTGTTGTCTTCGGCATATTTCTTCAACGTAGTGGTCAGACCGCGTCGGAATCCGGTCAGGTGTGTGCCACCCTCGATGGTGTTGATATTGTTTACGTAGGAGAAGATGTTCTCGTTGAACGTCGTGTTATACGTCATGGCGACTTCCACCGGGATACCGTTTTTCTCGGTATTGATGTGGATGATGTCGTTGATGAGATGTTCTTTCCCTTCGTCGATGTATTCTACGAATTGCTTCAAGCCCTCGTCGCTGTGATACACTTCGCGGCGGGGATTGCCCTGCTCGTCTTTATTGCGGAGATCGGTGAGTGTCAGGGTTATGCCGGCGTTGAGGAACGCAAGATCGCGCAGACGGTTGGCAAGAGTCTCATAGTCGTAAACCGTCTCAGTGAAGATAGAGGCGTCCGGGTGGAAGATGATGGTCGTGCCGGTATGGTCGGACTCACCTATTACGGAAAGCTCGCATGTCGGCTTGCCGTAGGCGTATTCCTGCATATAAATCTTGCCGTCGCGGTTGATTTCCGCGCGGAGATAATCGGAAAGGGCGTTCACGCAGCTGACGCCGACGCCGTGCAGACCGCCCGACACCTTGTAGGAGCCTTTGTCAAATTTACCACCGGCATGGAGCACGGTGAGGACGACTTCGAGGGCGGGCTTATGCATCTTCTCGTGCATATCTACCGGGATACCGCGGCCGTTGTCTACCACCTTGATGGAATTGTCTTCAAGGATAGAGACGTCGATATGGTTGGCGTAGCCGGCGAGGGCTTCGTCGATAGAGTTGTCCACAACTTCATAGACGAGATGGTGCAGTCCGCGGCCTGAGATGTCGCCGATGTACATGGCGGGACGCTTGCGGACGGCTTCAAGGCCTTCGAGCACTTGAATGTTGTCGGCCTGATAGTGCCGGTTTATCTTTTCCTGAGATTCAAATTCTTCTGCCATTTGCTTATCTTTGTTAGATCTTTCGGACTGAGAAAAACGTTTGCGTCACACGTCTTTTCGGCTCTTCTTCGGGAAGAGACGGCGACTCGCCGAAAGGGGAATATATAAAGACGAAAAATCACACAAAATTAGTATTTTTTTTTGAGATATGCAACCCCTAAATCAAGTTTTTCCCTGAATATATTTTTTGTATGCGTATATGAAAGAGGGGATGGCTCAGAGGGGAATGAGGACGTCGGAAACTGTCTGAAAAGGCGGAAAAGTGGATAAAATTGCCGGGAAATTATAAACTGAGTACTTTTATAAGGTGTTAATGAGAAAAAAGTAGTAATTTTGTGGGCGGATTCCGGGTGGAAAGCGGGAAAGTTGTGTCTCGTCGGTATGAAAATTGATTGGGATGCCGTCGGGACAGCGAGGATTGGGTGGGAAATTTGATTTAATCATTTTGAATAAGATTAATGAAGAATCTGGTAATTGTAGAGTCGCCGGCAAAGGCGAAAACGATAGAGAAATTTCTTGGGAAGGATTATAAGGTGATGTCGTCCTACGGGCACATACGCGACCTTCACAACAAGGAGTTCGGAATAGATGTGGAGAAGGATTTCCATCCCATCTATGAGATCAGCCCCGATAAGGAGGAGCTGGTAAAGAAATTGCGTACGGCGGTTAAACAGAGCGATATGGTCTGGTTGGCGTCGGATGAAGACCGCGAGGGAGAGGCCATAGCATGGCATCTGTATGAGGTGCTGAATCTGAAGCCCGAAAATACGCGGCGCATAGTTTTCCATGAGATTACGAAGCCG
>JAGAUF010000035.1 GCA_017620885.1 Muribaculaceae bacterium | reverse complement strand
TCGCGGCAAATCCAATATGTGGGCTCCGGAAGACTTAATCAATAAAATCAAAAACCAACCCGAACTTTTCATCAAGAAAGTTCACGACCTTGTAGGAAAAGACGTGAAAATTAACGCAATAGTAGGAAATCCGCCATATCAGGAGGTAAAAGAGAATACAAGCGATGCCCCAGTATACCATCTCTTTATGGATGTGGCTTTCAAACTTTCAAATCTTGTTTCCGTGATTACACCTGCTCGGTATATTTTTAATGCGGGCAAAACACCTTCCGATTGGAATAAAGAACGGCTTTCCGATCCTCATTTCAAAATAGTAAGGTATTCGGCAGACAGTACTGCCGTATTCCCTAATGTCGACATTAAAGGTGGCGTGGCAATTTCCGTACGAAATAAGTATGAAAACTTTGGTCCTATAATTGCATATACTGCCTTCCCCGAATTGAATGGGATATTAAGCAAAGTTTCAACATTAAAGGAAACTTCTATTTCCGATATAATCTATCCACAAAATAAATTTGATCTTTCTCGTCTGTCTGAATTACATCCTGAAATTATTAATAAGCTTGGGAGCAATGGGAGAGAACGCCGACTTACGACTTCAATCTTCACGCTGAGTGAAATTTTCCATTTGGGAAAGGAAACAATTGCTGATATTCGTATTCTTGGCCTCGTAAACAATAAGAGGGAGTGGCGATGGGTAGATTCAAGACTAATCGAAGAACATCCAAATACTGACAAGTGGAAAGTGATTTTGCCCAAAAGCAATGGTTCGGGTGCTATTGGAGAAGTTCTATCAACCCCCCTTGTGGGGGAACCCCTTGTGGGGGTCACACAATCATTCATTACTTTCGGCGCTTTTAGCAGCGAAAGTAATGCCCAAAATACGCTTAAATACCTAAAAACCAAATTTGCGCGAACATTACTTGGCATCCTTAAAGTAACGCAAGACAACAGCAAAGAGACATGGACTCATGTACCACTTCAGGACTTCTCAGAAGATAGTGACATCGACTGGAGCAAGAGCGTGGGAGAAATCGACCGTCAGCTCTACGCCAAATATGGCCTCACCGATGAGGAAATCGCCTTCATCGAATCAATGATAAAACCAATGTAAGCTGAATTATTGGTTATATGGGGAAGCCTGCGGATTATGGCACCGCCACCGCGCTTTCGTGAATTAAACCTAAGGCTTCTGGTGTTGGGGAAGGGTGATTGTTATCTATTTTGATGTGACGATGTGGGGGGCGAATTGTGGCAGTGAATAAAAAAAGGTGGAAATGCTTGGAATTTACGGAAATTTGTTGTAATTTTGTGCCTTGAAGTGCGCGGCCTATTTCGGTGTGTGTGTAAATTGTTGGCTCTTAGGATTTTAGGTTACAATGCTTAAATGATGAAGAGTGCAGCGAATTTCTGTGCGCGAGGTAAATGGGTGCTGCTTCAATCAAAAAATAGAAAATTAGTGAGTATTAAATATTGTTCAGAAAATCTGAATCAATTTAAACAACAAAACAATGACTGATCCAATAGCAGATTATTTGACCAGACTGAGAAACGCCATCCACGCGGGACATCGTGTGGTGGTAGTCCCGTCTTCAAAAATGAAAAGGGAGATCACAAAAATTCTCTTCGATCAGGGTTACATCCTGAATTACAAATTCGAAGAGGGTGACACCCCTCAGGGGACAATCAAGATTGCCCTGAAGTATGATCCTGTAGACAAGGTGAATGCGATTAAGAATCTTCACCGTGTCTCCCGTCCGGGTCTTCGTCAGTACACAGGCTACAAAGATATGCCGCGTGTATTGAACGGTCTCGGAATTGCCATCCTGTCTACGTCGCAGGGTGTGATGACTAATAAGGAAGCCAAAGAGCGCAAGATCGGCGGCGAAGTATTGTGTTACGTATATTAATCCGGAGGAAAGAGTATGTCAAGAATAGGTAAAGCACCGATTATGATACCTGCCGGCGTAACCGTACAGGTAAAAGAGAATGTAGTGACTGTAAAGGGCCCGAAGGGTGAGCTGTCACAGGAAATTAATCCGGATATCAAGGTAGCCGTTGAGGATGGTAAGGTAGAAGTTACTCGTCCCGACGACGCACGCGAGCACCGCGCTATGCACGGTCTTTATCGTGCTCTTATAGCAAATATGGTGACAGGTGTTTCCACGGGCTATAAGAAAGAGATGGAGCTTGTCGGTGTGGGTTATCGTGCCACGTCTACCGGTCAGGTTCTTGAGCTGAGCCTTGGTTTTTCGCACGCCATTTATATTAAGCTTCCTAAGGAGATTAAGGTAGAGGCGAAATCCGAGCGTAACAAGAATCCTCTGATCATCCTTGAGTCGGCTGATAAGCAGCTGCTTGGTCAGGTGTGTGCAAAGATTCGTTCGCTTCGTAAGCCTGAGCCGTACAAAGGTAAGGGCGTGAAGTTTGTAGGTGAGATAATCCGTCGTAAGTCGGGTAAATCAGCAAACGCAAAATAAAAACGTGACGATATGATATCCAAGATAGCAAGAAGAAATAAGATTAAGACTCGCATTCGCGGGAAGATTTCGGGGACGGCGTCTCGTCCTCGTATGAGCGTATTCCGTAGCAATAAGGGGATTTACGTTCAGGTGATCGACGACCTTGCAGGCGTCACGCTGTGCGCAGCTTCGAGCAAAGGCCTCGAAGGAGGTACGAAGAGCGAGGTTTCGGCTAAGGTCGGAGAAGAGATAGCAAAGAAGGCGCTTGAGAAGGGCATCACGGAGGTTGTGTTCGACCGTAACGGATACCTTTTCCATGGCAGAGTAAAATCATTGGCAGATGCAGCTCGCAACGCCGGACTTAAATTTTAATCGAAGTTATGGCAACAAGAAATAATCGTGTAAAATCGACCAACGATCTTGATTTGAAGGATCGTCTGGTAGCCATCAACCGTGTAACGAAAGTTACGAAAGGTGGTCGCGCGTTCAGCTTTGCCGCTATAGTAGTGGTAGGAAATGAGGACGGCGTGATTGGCTGGGGCCTTGGTAAGGCCAATGAGGTTCAGGCTGCAATTGCCAAAGGCGTAGAGACTGCCAAGAAGAACCTTATCAAGGTGCCCGTACATAAGGGTACAATTCCTCATGAGCAGTCGGCCAAGTTCGGCGGTTCGAGAATTATGCTTAAGCCTGCAGGCGAAGGTACCGGAGTAAAGGCCGGTGGTGCAATGCGTGCAGTACTTGAGACAGTAGGTATCACAGACGTGCTGGCCAAATCGAAAGGTTCGTCCAACCCGCACAACCTTGTAAAGGCAACAATTTCCGCTCTTAACGAGCTTCGTTCGCCGGCACAGGTAGCGCAGAACCGCGGCATCGAGGTCAGCAAAGTGTTTAACGGTAAATAATCATTGAGACGATGGCAAAGATTCAGATCAAACAGATAAAGAGCCGTATCAATTGTCCGAAGGTGCAGAAGCGCACATTGGATGCACTTGGGCTCAGAAAGATGAATCATACTGTAGTGAAGGAAGACACAGCGTCGATCCTCGGTATGGTAAAGACAGTTCATCATCTCGTTGAAGTAACGAAACTTTAAAACGCTGAAAGACAATGGAATTACATAATTTGAAGCCGGCAGAAGGCAGCAATAAGAGCAGCAAGCGTATCGGTCGTGGTCCGGGATCGGGCTACGGAGGCACGTCTACCCGCGGACACAAGGGAGCCAAGAGCCGTTCCGGTTACAAGCACAAGATCGGATTTGAAGGTGGTCAGATGCCGTTGCAGCGTCGTACGCCGAAATTCGGGTTCAAGAATATCAACCGTGTAGAATACAAGGCAATCAACCTTGACACGCTTGAGGCGCTTGCAGCCGCGAAGAATCTTTCCAAGATTACGGTTTCCGATCTTCGCGAGGCCGGTCTTGTACCTAAGAAGTGTCTTGTCAAGATATTGGGCAACGGCTCATTGACGAAGGCAGTAGAAGTTGAAGCCGACGCCTACAGCAAGACAGCTGAGGCAGCTATCGTAGCAGCGGGCGGCAGCGTCATCAAAAAATAATTAAACGATGGGATTTACACAGACAGTCAAAAATATCTGGAGCGTAGAGGATCTTCGCAAGCGGATTGGCATCACCCTTCTGCTTGTGATCATCTACCGTTTCGGATGCTATGTAGTTTTGCCGGGAATCAATCCCGACGAGCTGCTGGCGCTTAAGAATTTCACCTCCGACGGATTGATGCAGCTGCTCGACATGTTCTCGGGCGGTGCGTTCTCGCAAGCTTCTATCTTCGCGCTCGGAATTATGCCGTATATCACGGCGTCGATTGTTATCCAGCTTCTCGGCATGGTGCTTCCTTCTTTCCAGAAGATGCAGCGTGAGGGAGAGAGCGGACGAATGAAGCTGAACCAATATACCCGCTACCTGACAGTTTTAATTCTGTTGCTTCAGGGTCCGGCTTATCTGATGAATCTTCGTTATCAGGTTAATGCCGCGGGCGGTCATGTTGAGATGGGATTCTGGACCGTCGTGTTCATGACCATAGTCCTTGCAGCCGGGTCAATGTTTATCATGTGGCTCGGAGAGAGAATCGATCAGAAGGGTATTGGCAACGGTATTTCGTTCATCATCCTTATAGGTATCATCGCGCGTCTTCCGGAGGCCTTCGTTCAGGAGTTCACCGGACGATTGATGAACTCGGCCGGGGGCGGTCTGGTGCTGTTCCTCGTGGAGATCATCATCCTCGTGGCGGTGATAGCCGGCGCAGTATTGCTGGTACAGGGTACGCGTAAAGTGCCTGTACAGTATGCAAAGCGCATCGTGGGCAATCGTCAGTATGGCGGTGCTCGCCAGTACATTCCTTTGAAGGTCAATGCAGCAGGCGTAATGCCTATCATCTTCGCTCAGGCGATAATGTTTATTCCCTTGACGCTGGCCGGGTTCAGCACGAGCCAGACCGGTTTCCTCGGAGCATTGACGGATATGTACGGATGGGTGTATAACGTTATATACTTCATAATGATCGTAGCGTTCACATATTTCTACACGGCAATCACGGTTCGTCCGGCACAGATGGCCGAGGATTTGAAGCGTAACAATGGCTTCATTCCCGGTGTCAAGCCCGGCAAGCCGACGATCGAATATCTTGATTCAATAATGTCGCGCATCACGCTTCCGGGCTCAATCTTCCTCGGTATCGTGGCAATTTTGCCTGCGATTGCGACGGTATGTGGTCTTAACCGCAGCTTCGCATCGTTCTTCGGCGGCACGTCGTTGTTGATTCTTGTAGGTGTGATACTTGACACGCTTCGTATCATAGAAGGCCATCTACTGATGCGTCATTATGACGGACTGATGAAGGACGGCCGCATCAAAGGTCGCACGACCGGTAACGCGGCGTTCTGATAATAAATCCGAAGACTCAAGATGATTTATCTGAAGACAGCTGAAGAGATTGAGATGATGCGGAAGGCTTGCGATTTGGTAAGCCGTACGCTTGGCGAGGTAGCCAAATGGGTTCGTCCCGGGGTTACTACGGCTCGTCTCGACTCAATAGCTCGTGAATATATTCAAGACAACGGGGGCACCCCCGCCTGTCTTGGGTATCACGGTTTTCCGGGAACGTTGTGCATCGAGGTCAATGAGACGGTTGTGCATGGTTTTCCGTCGGAGAGAGTACTTGAAGAGGGCGACATAGTTGGCGCTGATTGTGTGGCTGAGCTGAATGGCTATAACGGCGACAGTTGCTACACATTTGCCGTAGGAGAGGTTTCTCCGGAAATTATGTCACTTCTGAAGTGTACGAAAGAATCGTTATATAAGGGTATCGAGATGGCGAAAGCCGGCAAGCGTATCGGGGATATATCCAACGCAGTGCAGACGTATTGTGAGCGTCGCAATTACAGTGTAGTGCGTGAGATGTGCGGTCACGGCATCGGACGATCGATGCATGAGGACCCGGAAGTTCCCAATTACGGTCGTCGTGGCATAGGTCCTGTGCTTCGCGACGGTATGTGTATAGCGATTGAGCCGATGATAAATCTTGGCAGCAAGAACATAGTCATAGAGCGTGATGGCTGGCAGACGCGCACGAAGGACCGCAAGGCCTCGGCGCATTTCGAGCACACGATATGTATCAAAGGTGACGAGCCGGAGATACTGACGACGTTCAATTATATAAAAGAGTCGTTAGGAGACCGGTTTATTTGATTATTAAGACAGTGCTTCCGAAAGAAAGAAGAAAACCGGCAAAGAGAAACATCAGAAAAGGAAATAAATGGCAAAACAGGCAGCAATAGAGATTGATGGAGTGATACTTGAGGCATTGAGCAATGCAATGTTCAAGGTAGAACTTGAGAACGGGCACGAGATTACGGCCCACATATCGGGCAAGATGCGTATGCACTACATCAAGATCCTTCCCGGCGACAAAGTACGCGTAGAGATGTCACCGTACGATTTGAGCAAGGGTAGAATATCGTTTAGATACAAATAAAAAAAGATACAAGACATGAAAGTAAGAGCATCGATAAAGAAGCGTACGCCGGACAGCAAGATTGTACGTCGTAAAGGCAGACTTTACGTTATCAATAAGAAGAATCCAAAATTAAAACAACGTCAGGGCTAACGTGCTGATGACACAAACAATAAAATAAATATGGCAGTAAGAATCGTCGGCGTAGACCTTCCGCAGAACAAGCGAGGCGAAATTTCTTTGACCTACATTTACGGTATTGGTCGCAGCGCCGCCAACACAATATTGGAGAAAGCGGGAGTAGACCGCGATATCAAAGTAAAAGACTGGACAGACGATCAGGCAGCAGCCGTTCGTGAAGTTATCCAGCGCGAATATAAGGTTGAGGGTGACCTTCGTTCGGAGATCCAGCTCAACATCAAGCGACTGATGGATATCGGTTGCTATCGTGGCATCCGTCACCGTATCGGTCTGCCGGTACGTGGTCAGAGCACGAAGAACAATGCCCGTACACGTAAGGGTAGAAAGAAAACAGTTGCTAATAAGAAGAAAGCTACTAAATAAGATTAAAGTATGGCAAAAAAGACAGTCGCAGCGAAGAAGAGAAACGTCAAGGTTGACGCAATGGGTCAGCTTCACGTTCACTCCTCTTTCAACAACATCATTGTGTGCTTAGCGAACAGCGAGGGTCAGGTGATTTCATGGTCGAGCGCCGGTAAGATGGGCTTCCGTGGATCGAAGAAGAATACTCCGTACGCAGCACAGATGGCAGCACAGGATTGCGCAAAGGTAGCGTATGATCTTGGGTTGCGCAAGGTAAAAGCGTATCTGAAAGGACCGGGCAACGGTCGTGAGAGCGCCGTCAGAACAGTACATGGTGCAGGCATCGAGGTAGTCGAGATTATCGACGTTACTCCGCTTCCGCACAATGGCTGCCGTCCTCCGAAGCGCAGAAGAGTGTAAAAGGGGGATAAAAGTAAAGGTAAGACATAAAACAACATGTCGGCCGAAACGTGCGCTGAATGCGAATAGACCGTCAAAGTAAGCTTTTCTCTCGACGGTCGCGGCTGCGCTAAAGCGTACGCAAAGCCACTTTAATAAAAACAGAAAGATAAAAAATGGCAAGATACACAGGTCCAAAGACAAAAATCGCCAGAAAGTTTGGCGAGCCGATCTTCGGAGAGGATAAAGTATTGTCAAAGAAAAATTACCCACCGGGTCAGCACGGCTTGAACAAGCGTCGCAAGACGTCTGAGTACGGCATGCAGTTGAAAGAGAAGCAGAAAGCTAAATATACGTATGGCGTTCTTGAGCGTCAATTCCGTAATCTTTTTGAGAAGGCTGCACGTACTAAGGGTATTACGGGTGAGGTGCTTCTTCAGTTGCTGGAGAGCCGTCTTGACAACGTAGTATATCGTCTGGGTATAGCACCGAGCCGTCCTGCAGCTCGTCAGCTTGTACTTCACAAGCATATCACTGTAAACGGTAAGGTAGTGAATATCGCATCGTATCAGGTAAAGCCGGGCGATGTAGTTGCAGTCAGAGAGAGATCGAAATCTCTTGAGGTAATCGCAGATTGCCTTGCCGGTTTCAATCACAGCAAGTATCCTTGGATTGAATGGGAGGAGAGCGTAAAGGGCGGCAAATTCCTGCATGTACCCGAGCGCGCTGACATTCCTGAGAATATCAAGGAGCAGCTGATAGTCGAGTTGTATTCTAAATAATAAACAATAGACCCATGCCAATATTAGCATTTCAAAAGCCTGACAAAGTGATCATGCTTGAGGCGGACGATAAATTCGGCAAATTTGAATTTCGTCCGTTGGAGCCCGGGTACGGGCAGACCGTCGGGAATGCGCTTCGCAGAATCCTGTTGTCGTCGCTTGGCGGATATGCCATTTGTGCGATTCGCATAGATGGTGTAGCTCACGAGCTTGACACGATTCCGGGCGTAAAGGAAGACGTGACGAACATCATATTGAACTTGAAGCAGGTTCGTTTCAAGCAGAAGACAGAGGACGCGGACGAAGAGCGCGCGAGCCTGAAGGTGTCAGGAACAGAAGTGTTCAAGGCAGGCGATCTGGGTAAGGTGCTGACGGGTTTCGAGGTACTGAACCCGGAATTGGAGATATGTCATTTAGACAGTGACGCGAGCTTCAATATGGAGTTTTACGTGAATCACGGTCGCGGATGGGTTCCTGCAGATGAGAATCGCGAGATGCTCGCAGGAAGCGATCCGAATGTGATAGCCATCGACTCTATCTATACACCGATCAAGAATGTGAAATACGCGGTAGAGAATTTCCGCGTAGAGCAGAAGACTGACTATGAGAAGCTCGTGCTTGAGGTTCTCACAGACGGCTCGATTCAGCCGAAGGATGCACTTAAGGAGGCAGCTATGATTCTGATACAGCATTTTGCAATGTTCTCAGATGACAAGATCACTCCGGAGGCGCAGTCGTCGGAAGATGGCGAGGAATTTGATGAGGAAGTACTTCACATGCGACAGCTTCTTAAGACGAAACTGAGCGATATGGGCCTTTCGGTACGTGCGCTCAACTGTCTTAAGAGTGCCGAGGTAGAAACACTCGGTGAGCTTGTGGCATTCAATAAGAACGACCTTTTGAGATTCCGCAATTTTGGTCGCAAGTCTTTGACGGAGTTGGATGAGATACTGGCTAAGAACAATCTCTCGTTCGGCATGGACATTTCACGTTATAATTTAGACAAAGAGTAAATAGAGATGAGACACAATAAGAAATTCAACCATCTTGGCCGCAAGAAAGCTCATCGTGACGCGATGCTGTCGAATCAGTGCATCTCGCTGATACTTCACAAGCGAATCACTACCACGCTTGCCAAGGCAAAGGCTCTGAGAATGTTTGCTGAGCCACTTATCACCCGCGCAAAGAAGGATGATATGCAGAACCGTCGCCTCGTGTTCAGCTATCTTCAGAACAAGGAAGCTGTCAAAGAGCTGTTTGACGTAGTGGCTGAAAAAGTAGGCGAACGTCCGGGCGGCTATACGCGTATTCTCAAGACAGGTCACCGTCTTGGCGACAATGCTGAGATGTGCTTCATTGAGCTCGTAGACTTCAACGAAAATATGCTTGAGGGCAAGAGCGAGAAGAAGGCAGCGAAGAAGACTCGTCGTAGCCGTAGCAAGAAAGCTGCCGCTACTGAGGAAGCTCCTGCAGCAGAAGAAAAGGCAGAATAATCATAGGCTGATTAAAATGATAGAAGCGCGTTTCCGTAAGGGACGCGCTTTTGCCGTATGTTGGTGGCCATTTCAAACAATTTCTTGATGCGTTTAAATCGGCCTATTTCGGATGGATACTTCGCTCCGAATTGCAGCCATATAGGGGTTATGCAATGTAGAGGGGATGATGGAGAAGGAGGGGAATTCATTCTTTGATTGGTGAAATCGATATGGCCGAGACGAGAATACGAGCGGGAAGCGGGGGGATAAAAATAAAGGGACGCCGTGGCGCCCTTATTTATGTTGGAAGATGGGATTAGAAGTTGTAATAGAACCCAAGGTTGAGGTTGAGCGAAGTGGCGTTGATACCGAATTTTTCGGTGAATCCGGCAGCTTTAGCATTGTCGTCGGCGCCTTCATATCCGATGAATCCGACGTGAGCGAGGATGGTGAAGTTTTTTGAGGGGTGCACGGCGATACCGGGTTTGAAACCGATGTTCCAGATGCATAGGGACTCGGAGTCAAAGTCGCGGTATTTTGTGGAACCGAAGCCGACGCCTACGCCACCGTCAACGAACAGGCTTACGAGATTGTTGTCGGAGCGGAAGAATGTCCAGCGGGCGTAAGGGGAGATTTCACCTACGTTGGTCTTGTAGTGGTTCTCGTATTTGTGCATATAGCCGATAGTTCCTCCGACAGCCCAAGTGTCGTTGAAGTTGTAACCGATTTCCGGGAGAATGACGAAGTCGGTGGTGTTTTTGTTGAAATCACGTTGGAATCCGAGGGAACCGCCGAGATAGACCTGAGCAGAAGCAGTCAGGGAAGCCGCAAGCGCGATAATTGCGAAAACTAATTTTTTCATAGGTTTTATTTTTTAGTTGTTGTTTATTTACCTTAACAAAATTTGGGTATGAAAAGATTAGAGGAGAGTGGATAATACGAAAAATTGACCAATTAATCATCCTTATGGACGAGTATTGTCGGTGGGTATTGGTGGAATGGGAGTGGTGAAGGTATAATAATAAATTGTGTGGGGTGATTGGGAGACTGAGGACGAATGAAAAGATGTCAGCTGTAAAGAGAGTTTATTTGCGCTGATATGCGGGGAATGTTACAGACAGTGCGTTCGGATATTTGGAGGATAGGAATTCTATTATGTCTGATGGCGGAGTGTTTTTAATGGAGCCGGAGAAAGGGAGAGTGCCGAGGGCTATTTGTCGCCAGAGGATAGTTGATCGTGAAGCGCTGGGGAGGAGATGTGGGTAAAGTTCAAATTCGGAGAATGGCGATGAATAGTCCCAGTCGAGGCTATGCAGGATTATTTCTTTCCAGTCGGTGCAGGTGTTAGGTTGTTGGGCGTTGATTTTACGGGCTAAAGGGGATGAGAGGAGGGTAGACTGAAGTTCTCCGAGGGCTTTACGGTTGAAGAGCATTTTATGAGCGATGAAGGAGAAAGGATGAAGTGGGAATTGCCCGGTGATTGTGCGGATGTTGTCGTAATAAGGGAAGTATGATTCCTTAGAAGCGTAGAATATTCGTTTGCCGTCGGTTGCAATGAAAGTGTGTGGCTTGAGAAGGATATGGTCAGCGTCGATGAAGAGAATGTCGGGTGCTGTGCCGATGCGTGCGGAGAGTTTTATGAATTGCTGGAATATCCATCCTTTGCGGTTTTGGCGATCCGGACGGTCAATGTGAATGTCATTTGGAGAGCCGGGGAGAATTGTTGTTTCGTCGATGAAAATGAGCCCGAGAGATTGGGCTGCTTGCCGTGTCGCGGGGGTGTCCGGTGCGACAAGGTATATGTTTTGAATTTTATGGGGGATGAATCGTCGTACAGCTTCAACGCAAAAGGGGAGAGTAGGGAGGTCTTTGGGGATGACAGGTATTGCGACGTCGATGATAGCGGATTGGTCGGGAGTCGGCATTTTCTGATGGAAGAGGGATCGGATGGAATAATGAGCGGCGCGAAGAGTGCCGAATGTAGCGTCGAAGATTTTTTTAGCGATCCGTTTGTCCATATTGGGGAAGTGTGGATTTAGAGGATTGGGGCGAATAGGCGGATGATAGATTCAAGAGTGCGGTTGAAGAGAGGACGTTTTTGCCATGTTGAGGCGGTAAGCTTGATGCATGATTCACGGTCCCGGAAGAAGATGCGTTTCATTTCAGCGTTGGCCTGAGGGGAGTATATGAGCAGGTTGCACTCGAAATTGTTTTCGAGCGAACGGAAGTCGAAATTGGTTGATCCGGCAGTGACGAAGTCATCGTCGATAATTATTGCTTTGGCGTGGATCATTCCGGGAGTGTAGAGGTAGACTTTGATACCGGCGCGGATACATTGCGAAATATACGAGAAAGAGGCGTGGCGGATGAGTCGTGAGTCGGGCTTGGCGGGTATCATAATCCTGACATCAACGAGGGCAAGAGCGGCGGCTTCGAGAGCGTGGAGGAGAGCGTCGGTGGGGAGGAAGTAAGGGGTCTGAATGTAAATGGATTTTTTAGCCGATGCGATAGCTTTCAGGAATATAAGCGACATATTGTCCCACGGCTCGGTAGGACTTGACGAGATGAATTGCATAGGAAGATATGCATCGGGTATGTATTTAGGGGTGCGTAGAGGGAATTCGACAGGTTTTTTGAGGAGGAAATTCCAGTCGAGAGCAAAAGATGCCGTGAGTTGCGGGATAATTTCGCCTTGTATTCGGAAATGCGTGTCGCGCCAAGAGTCGGGATCGCCTGTGTCGCGAGCATATCGGTCGGCGATGTTCATACCTCCGAGGTAGCCGATGTTATTGTCGATGATGACGAGTTTTCGGTGGTTTCTCCAGTTGATTCTGTTAGCGAGCTGCGGGAACGTTACGCGGAAGAAAGGCTTTACGAGGACGCCGTTATTCTTCATCTGCTTGAAGAACGAATTTGATGCGGAGAAGCTGCCCACATGGTCGTAGAGAACTTTTACATCGAGCCCTTCGCGGGCTTTTCTGATAAGGATGTCGGCGATTCGGGTGCCGATGTCGTCGTCGTTGAATATGTAATACTGGAGGTAGATGGATTCGCGCGCCTGTTCAAGATCTCGTATTAAGGCGAGGAATTTCTCTTTCCCTGACGTGAATATTTGGAGGTCGTTATGGAGGGTGAGGTTGGCGTGAGTGAGGGAGTGGGAAAGTTTTACGAGCTGCTTGTGTGATTTTGACAGATTTGTCGAGTCAAGCGGACGGAGGTTTCGTTTCTGTAGACGTAGTATTTTGCGCTTGTTGTGTCGATAGAGGAGGTTGAGGCTTTTAAGACTTCTTCCGAAGAAAAGGTAGAAGATGAGTCCGATTCCGGGGAGGAATATAAGAGCTATGACCCAAGCGAGAGAGCGGATTGGAGAGCGGTTTTCAGAGAGGACGACGATGCAGGCCGAAATGGTCACGAAGGCGTATACTGCCAATAGAAACAGTATAAACCAAAAATTAGTGAATATTCCGGCAATGTGCGTCATGCTGATATTTATTTGTTGAATTGACGTATGTATTCGCGTGCGGTAAGTTCGAGCTCGTCATACCACTCTTTTCCGAAACGTTTCGTGAGAGGCTCTTTGAGGAATTCATACGCTCGTATATTGAGTTTGCGTCCTTTTGTGAAAGCCGGTTTGCAGATTTTCCAACGGTGGAAATTTACCGCTGTGAAGGATTTGAATTTCTGCAGACGTACGGGATAAAGCGCGCAGGATTCGGGCTTGCGGAAATTCGTTTTACCGGCGGAGAAGGCTTTTTCGAGCATGCAGGTGCAAATCCCGTCGTGGCAAAATCCGGCGAAGGCGCACGCGGCACCATCGACGAGTGTCGTCACGAGGTCGCCGTCGGGATCATAATATCCAACGCCATCTTCTCTTACGGCGCGTTGTCCGGCGGGTGTAAGGGTGTCGATTATGTCGGGGAGAAGATTCTGAATTTTTTCAAATTCCTCGGCAGAGAGTGGGGCTCCGGCGTCTCCTTCGATACAGCACGCTCCCTTGCAGCGGTCAATGTCGCAGCAGAAGAATTCCTCGATGAGGTCGGTGGAAACGACGGTGTCTTGAATCTGAATCATTTATCTAAACTTCTAAGGTTGGGCGACGAACGAAGAGACGGCGATGAGGCGGTCGGTGCGTGCGCCCGGGGTTTTGTAAAAGATTTTTACGGTGTATTCGTTGAGCGTTTCGTAGAAATCCCCTTCTATCGGGTTGAATCCGGCGAATGTGGACTGCCCGTGAGGGAGAGCGACGAAACGGTAGTTGTAAGAACCTTGTTTGAGAGGTATTTCAAGCTCGTAGCGGTGTTTGGCGGAATTGTAACGCATCTTATACCGGTCGGAGAATGAATAGTTGGAAAATTCGCCCTGTACATATACATCGGCATTGGTATATTGGTCAGAGTTGAGGGCGAAGCATACGGTGACATAATCGGCGCCGAGGTCGGAGTCAGTCGCGTTTGCCTCACGGACGATGAACCGTCCTTTCTGAGTGCTGTCGAAGAGGTATTGCCGTGAGGCTCGCTGCACGCTGGGGGTAACGTAGGCTATGTAATTGTTGTCGCCGAACCGGACGGAATCGACGTTGAGCCCGGGATAGTTGAGACGCACGGTTTCGAAGCGGCGGAATTCGTTCCCGGCGGGAAAGATGAGTTGCGGATTATGTTCGTAAACTATTTTGTCTCCGCTTACCCGGAGAGGGTTGCGGATTATACGGGTCGAGTTGGGATCGGAGTTCTGTTCGACGATGGCGAAGAGCTCCGTGTATGGGTCCCGAATCTGCATAGTAGGAGTGGAGACGGAAAATTCTATTTGCTGCAGATTGTCGTTTGTTACGCGGTCGGTTCGTCCGGAAGCAGAGCCGGTGACGGCGGCGGAATTCTCAGACACGCAGAAACGGGCCTGAAGGATTATGTCGTCAGGATCGCTCTCGGGATATACCTGAAGGATATAATTCCCCGATACGAGAGGGGTGATTTCGTCGTTTGGGATTGTGATGTGATAATTGACGTAATGGACGAATGTATTTGAGGAGAAACCGTAATCGTCGATTTTAGCGCTGTTGAATCGTGGGAGGAATTCGGCGTCGGCAAGCGAGGATCGGGTCCAGTCGGCGTTGCAGTGGAGAATCCTATATTCGAGGAGAGAATAATCGTCAGCGAGCTCGTCAAACGAGAAGAGAAGATGGTCGTCGGAATTGAGCCGGATTACCGGAATCGCCATAAAGTTGTCAGGATTGACCACCTTCAGAGTGCGGAAGTCAGGATTGAATACGGCGGTGCTGAGCACGTCTGACTGGGCGTGCGCAGGGAAAACGTATGCGAGGAGGATAGCGATCGGTAGTAATAAGTAGCGTATAAACTTTTTCATATCAATAGTTTGACAAAGCTGGAGAGGGATGGTTTATCCGCCGGCGATTATGAAACGGGTAAATTTAATAATGCTGGTTTTCGAGATATTCCGACAGAATTTCGATTCCGTTACATATCAGGTCGTTGCAAGGTTTGATGTTGGGCTTGCTTTTCAGGTCGGCGCAGCGGATGTTTCCGTTCTGATTTTTGAATGTAGTTCCGACGGATTTTGAGGCGAGCATGGCCTGTACTTTTGCCTTGGGGTCGGCTGAATCAATGAGAAGCCCTTGCGCCATAGCCATCCCCGTTACGACACCGCAAGCCTCGCCGAGTCCCATTCCGGTTCCGAAGGCTGCTGAGACTTTGAGAATTGTATCGCGGTCAAGAGGGAGAATGTCGTCGAAAGCGACGAGGAGTGCTTGCGCGCAGTTGTAACCCTGACGGCGAGCTTCCATTGCTTTTTCTTTTCTTTGCTGAACGTTCATATATGATGATTTCTTGTTGATTACCAAATTATCGGTTCTTGTCCGTGGCTTATGAGGTAAGCGTTGGCGGCGGAGAAATGGCGGCAGCCGAAGAATCCGCGATAGGCCGAGAGGGGGGAGGGGTGAGGTGCCGTGAGGACGAGATGGCGTGAACGGTCGATAGCCGCACCTCTTCGGATGGCGTCGCTGCCCCAAAGGAGGAAAACGAGTCCTTCACGTTGCAGGGATAGAGCACGTATTACGGCGTCGGTGAAGCCGTACCATCCGATGGCTGCGTGTGATCGTGGGGAATGTGCGCGTACAGACAGGGAGGCGTTGAGGAGCAGGACGCCTTGCCGGGCCCATCGTTCGAGGTTTCCGTCGGTCGGTACCGGTGCGCCAGTGTCGGTGCTAACTTCCCGGAAGATATTTACCAGCGAGGGTGGAATGGGAACTCCGGGATTGACCGAGAATGCAAGCCCGTTGGCCTGTCCGGGACCGTGATAGGGATCTTGGCCTACGATAACAACTTTCGTTTTCTCAAAAGGCGAAAGATCGAACGCGGCGAAAATGCGGGAAGCCGGAGGATAAACGCTGAAATCGGGATTGGCGTATTCGGCGTGTACTTTCTCGGCGAGGACTCTGAAATCGGGCGAATCGAAGACTGGCTGTAAGGCCGTTTTCCAACCGGATTCGATATTTACGTTCATAAGCGAAGGGTTTGTCTGACGGTGAATTTTCGCCGCCGTCTAAATTTTATACAAAGATAGGAAAAGTTTGGGACATTAGAAAAAAAGTTGTAATTTTGTGGTCGAAAAAGCGTCCGTAGAAGAACGGATGAATGGAAGCACCCGTAGTTTAATGGATAAAATAGAGGATTCCGGTTCCTCAGTTTAGGGTTCGATTCCCTACGGGTGTACGGAGCAAAAACGTCGGGAGATAATATCTCGTGGCGTTTTGTTTTATAGTCGTGGGGCGTCTTTCAAATGGCGACGGTGTCAGGAGAATGAGGCGGATAAAAAAACATCGATGCTGTCTGAATTCGACGCATCGATGGATATGTGCAGAGCTGACTGATGGTCAGATAAGGGTAAGGACGATCTCCTCGTCGTTTTTTCCGACGAGCAGCTTTCCTTCACGGCCGAGCCAACCGATGGCCGCCATGATTTCGTCCTTTTTGAGCTTAGTTGCTTTTTTTACGGCTTTGAGGCCAAGCGTCTTGGTTTCAGTAGAATCAAGAGCCTTGTAGATTTCTCCGGCCCAAGTGCCGATTGCTTCGATAGTCATATTGAATAAAATTAAAAATTAAAAAATAATACCATTAAAACTGCTAAAGAGCATATATTTGTTTATTCACTTTATTGATAAACAAATTTTATCAGAAAAAGTTAATTGAAGTAGAGGGTTAGGGATATTAAGCAATGGAAATGAGCTATGGGAAAGAAGAAGAGAGATGATAATTCAGTGCTCGACGGCGTGCTTGGCGACGGTACGGTGGTGCGAAACACCGGCAGCAGCTATATGGTGCGTATGGCCGACGGGCGTGAGCTTCCGTGTAGAATAAAAGGGAATTTCCGCATCAAAGGGATTCGTACTACGAATCCGGTTGCTGTAGGCGACCGTGTCGAGGTGAGCCATGCAGCCGACGATGCGTGTTTTATCACGGCTATACGTCAGCGCAAGAATTATATTATCCGGCGTGCGTCAAATCTGTCGCGCGAGTCGCATATATTGGCTTCCAATCTTGACAGCGCCGTGCTTGTCGCGTCGCTGCGCGACCCTTTGACGCCATTGCAATTCATTGACCGCTTTATGGCGACGTCGGAGGCATACGGCATTCCGGCCATACTTGTGCTGAATAAGAGCGACATCTGGGACGATGACGACAGGGAATTGGCAGAGGGAATGAGTTATCTTTACACGTCGATAGGGTATCCAACGTTTATCGTGTCGGCAACCACGGGTTCGGGGCTCGATGCGCTTCGGGAAGCCACAAAGGGGAAGATAACGCTCTTGGCCGGCAATAGCGGAGTGGGGAAATCGTCGCTTATCAATGCGCTGGTGCCCGGTCTGGATCTGAAGACGGCGGCAGTTTCCGATATTCATCATACGGGCGTCCATACGACGACGTTCTCAGAGATGGTGAGCCTGCCTTACGGAGGGGAGATTATCGACGTGCCGGGCGTGCGCGGGTTTGGAACGCTGGAATTTGACGCTGCGCAGGTTTCGCACTATTTCCCGGAGATATTTCGTTTTGGCAAAGAGTGCAAATACAGCGATTGCAAGCATATCGGCGAGCCGGGATGCGCGGTGGTGCCGGCAGTAGAGGAACATCTTATAGCCGAAAGCCGTTATCAGTCATATCTGTCGATACTTGAAGAGGCGATGGAGGAGGCGAATTCTGATAAATACAGGAAGCCTTATTGAGCCATCGTAGGCTATTCGATTGTATCCGACAGGAGGTGTTCGAGATCTATGGCCGTGAGCTTCACTTTCAACTCGCCGTCCATAGCGACGGATATGTTGCCGGTTTCTTCGCTGACCACGATACAAACGGCATCAGTCATCTGACTCATTCCGAGTGCAGCGCGATGGCGCAGACCGAGGTTCTTGGGAATGTCCATATCGTGGCTGACAGGGAGAATACACCCTACTGATACAATTTTATTCCCGGCGATAATCATGGCGCCGTCGTGTAGCGGAGAATTTTTGAAGAATATGTTTTCTATCAGGCGCATATTGATTTTCGCATCTATTATGTCGCCGGTTTTTTCATAATCTGTCAGCGGGAATTTGCGTTCGATTGCAATCAGTGCGCCGGTCTTTGATTTCGACATCGCCATACATGCGTAGACGATTGCAAGGACGGAGGAGTGATCCTTCTCCTTGCCGGAATTATGTATGAACAGCCACTTGATCGACGACCATTTGCCCTGAGAACCTATATCAATGAGGAAACGTTTTATCTGATCCTGAAAGAGGATGACGAGTACGATGAGACCGATGCTCATGAATTTGTCAAGAATTGTACCCGTCAAGCGCATATCGAAGATTTCGGAAGCGAATACCCAGATGGCGATGAAGACTATCACGCCGAAGAAAAGGGAAAGCGTGCCGCTATTCTTCATCATCCGGTAAAGGTAATAAAGAAGTAGAGCGACAATCAGTATGTCAATGATGTCTTTTATTCCGAAATCTAACATTTTGAGGCGTTTAGGAGTGAAAGGAGTTTGATTGTCTCGACAGCCGGTCTGACGTCGTGAACGCGGATTAAGTCGGCGCCGTTGAGCAGTGCGACTGTGTCGAGGGCGACGGTTCCTGCGAGGGCTTCGTCGGGGCTTGTGTGCAATGCCTTGTAAATCATTGATTTGCGTGAGAGAGCGGTAAGCACGGGGACGCCGAGCCGCTTGAATTGATTAAATTCGCGCAGTATAGTGTAGTTTTGTTCGAGCGTCTTGGCGAAGCCGAATCCGGGGTCGGCGATGATGTCGCAGACGCCAAGCTCGCGCAGGGAGTAAATGCGACGGGCGAGATGTTCGATGACTTCCGCCGTAACATCGCGATAGTCAGTAAGCTGCTGCATGTTCTGCGGCGTTCCGCGAGTGTGCATCAGGATATATGCGACACGCAAATCCGCCACTGTCGCGCCCATCTCCGGGTCCATATCACCGCCGCTGATGTCGTTGATGATTTGCACGTTCCATTCCTCTACGCAACGTCGGGCAACGTCGGCACGGAACGTATCGACCGACACGACAGCGTCGGGATCTTTTCGGCGGATTATTTCGAGCCCGCGGGCCAGACGGTTGTATTCCTCCTCCGCTGTCACTTCGGGGGCTCCGGGGCGGGTTGAATAGCCGCCGATGTCGATGATGTCGGCTCCCTCGGCAATGATTTTCCCGACATGCGCACCGATTCTGTCGCTGTCGAAATTGCGGCTGCCGGCGTAGAAGGAGTCGGGCGTGACGTTGAGTATAGCCATCACTTTGGGCGTCTCAAAAGTCATCAGACGCCCTCCGACATTTATTGAAAGGCTTTTTTGTGTCATCATAATTCCTTTGAAAAGCGAAATTACAAATAATATTTGGAACGCGGAAATCAAGGAGGCGAAAAACTCAGAGAATCGGACATAACGGGCTGCAATTTGTTAAGAATAACTAATGGGATGCAATATTTTGGGGAGGGATTTGGAATGGGGAAGAAAATTGACTATCTTTGCAGTCTGGATTCTGTACCCTTATAAACCGGACGCACCGATGCGTCGGAGAGGTATAGATAAGAAACCGCACAAACTTAAAAACACTACATAATGAAACGTATTTCCAAGACAATAGGCGCGATTGCAATGGCTGCCGCGGGCATTATGACGGCTCAGGCGGCTCCGGCCGATCCCCGTCCTATGCAGTGGCCGCAGAGCGACGGCAGCACGGTGATTCTAAGCCTTATAGGTGACGAGGTGTTCCACTGTCTTATGACTCCCGACGGCTACGTCGTGACTCAAGGTGAAGATGGATTTTATTATTACGTAGGCAACGACGGCAAAACTATGCTCAGTCGTGTGTCGGACGGCGTTCCGGCATCGCTCGACAAGAACGTCAGCTTTGAGGCTTATCGCAATGCCAACCGCAACGAGGCTTTCCTCCGCCGTGGCAACGAACTGAACACACGCGCTATGGCGCGCGTCGACAAGCTCGGAAATTCCAAATGGGACAACGCCGACGGCCATGACCTCCGTGAGGTGAAGACCGAGGGTGAGCTCAAAGTCCTCATCCTGATGGTGAATTTCTCCGATAAGAAATTCTCCGTATCTTCCGACCCTCACAGCCTCGTGAACGATATGCTCAATAAGCCCGGCTTCAGCGAGTTTAACTCCTCCGGTTCGGTGCTGGATTATTATCAGAGCATCAGCCACGGTCAGTTCCATCCTAAATTCGAGGTGTTCGGTCCCGTGGATCTCGACAAGACGAGCCGTGAATATGTGTCGACCGACAAGACCTATATCGGCCCGGACGGTAAGGAGACGGCTGTTTATGCTCCCGGTCTGATGGTGGAAGAGGCCTGCAAGAAGCTCGACGGCCAGATTAATTTCGCTGACTACGACTCCAACAACGACGGCTACGTAGACTTCGTTTATATCTTCCATGCAGGAAAAGGCGCTACGACAGGTGGTAATCAGGCTACGGACATCTGGCCGCACGCATTCACGCTGAACGCTGCCATCGGCGCTCCTATTGAGCTTGATGGCGTCCTCGTGAACCGTTACGCTACCTCGTGTGAAATAGGACGTCAGGCCGGCCAGCTCGCAGGTGTCGGTATGATTTGCCATGAGTTCTCACACGTGCTCGGTCTTCCCGACCTTTATGACACGGCCAACAACGGAACCGTATCGAAGGTCTTCTCCCCCGGAACATTCTCCAATATGGATGCCGGTAACTACAACAATGACCTGCACACGCCGCCGATGTTCTCCGCCTACGAGCAGTACGCTCTGGAGTGGATGCTGCCTGTGACAATCACCGGGTCGGGCAATTTCACGCTTCTCCCCTCCATAGCACGCCCCTTCGCATACAAAATCAATACGCGCAACAACCCGAAGGAATATTTCCTTTTCGAGGCGCGCGCACCATATTCTTGGGATGAATATCTCGAAGGCCACGGTATGCTGGCATGGCATATTGACTTCGATCTCGATATCTGGAACGATAACAAGCCCAACAATGTGGCAAGCCATCAGCGCATAGACCTTATAGAGGCCGATGACGTGCAGACCGCCACGAGTCGCAACGGCGACCCGTTCCCCGGCACTGTCGGCGTACATGAGTACCTCAATAACGGCGCTCCCTCTTTCCTCGACTGGTCGAACTCTTCCACAGGATATGAGCTCTACAATATTATGACTTATCCCGACGGAACCGTTTCCTTCCGTGTAGATGCAGCCAAAGATATGGAGGGCGTCGAGCTTTCAGCTCCCGTAGTGAACGTTACGGCAGTCTCTTCCAACAGTGCCAAATTAAATTGGGCTGAAGTAGCGGATGCCGACGGATATATGGTGTCGGTAGTTGATCTCGATTCTTTCGACGGCGAATTCTACCGCACGTTTGCAGAGGGATGGCGTTACAATGACGTCAAGAAATCTCTGTCGGCAAATGTTGAAGGCCTCAAGCCGGGCGTCAATTATGGCGCTATCGTTTACGCCTACAACGACAAGAACGCATCGCGCAGCGATGTTCCCGCAGCATTCCTTACTCAGGGCGCCACTTTCGCTCAGGCCACTCCCGGCATCTACGCCTATAAGGGTGAGGGCAGCGACACGCAGCTTGTATGGGACGCTGTAGCCGACGCTGACTCCTACGAGCTGACCGTTGCTACACGCAAGGCCGGTGAAACTGCCGAGACTATCAAGACCGGTTTCGACAATTCCACACTCCCCGAGGGATGGAAGCTCTCCGGGAAATATAACACTCGCGACAAGAACTGCGGTGAGGCAGCTCCCGCCGTCAGCCTCGAAGTTAATGGAAATTATCTCCGTACTGCCACCTACGAGCGCGACATCAAGGAGATTTCCTTCTGGGCAAAGAAGACATTCTCCGATGAGGGTGAAAAAATCGAAGTGTACGCATACGACGAAGAGGGACACGTCCGTCTGGTTGCTACAGTCGGCGGTTTCGACACGAAGGGTGCGAGATACACCGTAGAGATTCCTGCCGGTTATCGTCAGGCCATGCTGCGCCTCTCGTCATCTGTTTCCGGCCTCGGTCTCTATATTGACGATATGGAAGTGCTTCTTGCCGACGGTCCCGTTGATACTCCGGTATCAGGATATGCAGCCCGCAGCGTCAGCGACACGCAGCTTGCCGTCAGCGGACTGGAGCCTCAGACCACTTACGTGGCATACGTCCGTCCCGTCAAGGGAGAAGAGAAGGGTAAGTTCTCGAAGGCTATCGAATTTGTTCCTTCGCAGCTCACAGCAGCCGGCATCGAGGATCTTCCTGTCGACAGCTATGAAGAGGCTGAAGTGATTGTTTCCGGCGGCGTTGTCAGCGCATTCGGTCAGATGATGGATGTCTATACCATCGACGGTGCCCGCATCGCTCGCGGAACAGAAATCACGCTTCCCTGCCGCGGCCTTTATATAGTTCGCGTCAATGACGCAAGCAAGAAAATCTGCTGGTAAATCTCTCCGGCAAGACATAAAAAATCATCCCGAGGCTGTTCAGTCAGTCTCGGGATTGATTTTTATAGGATTTTGCGGTCATCGTCGTTGTTGCCTGAAATTGTCATTTCATCGTGGCCTCTCGCCATCGGGAATGTGTCCGGCAAGCAATCTTCTCATAACCGAAGGCCTGTGTGGGAGCCTTAATCCTGTTGATGAGTGAATTATTCGTGTGCGTATCATAGTAAGGACGTCGATACGTCCTTCTGCTTATACAACGTCGCGGCAGCCTCAAAGGTTCAGTCATCGCCTGATAAGAGGGCTGCGACGAGGGGATAAACTGTGGCGAGGGGATGAATTTGAGATATGGGGATAAAGGCTGCGATGAGGGAATAAAAAATGAGGGCGCATCGTTGGATGCGTCCTCGTAAAAGCTTTTATCCTTGCAGGGATTACTTACGGATACCGAGCTCTTTCTTTGCGATGATTGCGCGGTAGCGGTTGATGTCCTTGCGGATGAGGTAGTCGAGGAGTGAACGACGCTGACCTACGAGAGCCTTAAGCGCACGAGCCGTGGTGTGGTCCTTGTGGTTCTTTTTCAGGTGCTCGGTAAGGTGAGCGATGCGGATTGAGAAAAGGGCGATCTGGCTTTCGGGGCTACCCGTGTCATTCTTGCCCTGTCCGTACTTCTCGAAAATTTCCTCTTTTTGTTCTTTTGTAAGATGCATTGTTTGAGAGATTTAAATTGTTTATAAAAAGGCTTTTCTTGGAAAAGAGTGATACCCGGCTCTCTCTGCCCGGTGCTCTTTTCGCTCAAAAAGCGTACAAAATTACTCATTTTTCTTCATTCCACCAAATCTTCATCCGGTTTTCTGCACAAATTCCTGAAAATACACGGAAATCTACGGGGGCAGGGAATTGACACATTCTGTGGAGTGGGGAAATAATCTTAGAAGCGGGAATTATTTGCGGAAGGGGATGGAGCGGATTACGCGCACCGGGACGGCAATATTGTCGATTTTGCCGGGAATCCAAGCTGGCATCAAAGAGAAGATGCGGATGGCCTCGCGATTGAGCGACGGCTCGACACCCTTGAGGATGCGGATGTGGGAAACACTTCCGTCGGCATTGACTATAAATGAACACGTAACACGTCCTGTCACACCGCGCTTATATGCCTTCTCAGGGTATTGGCGCGTATGATTGATGAAAGAAACGAGATGCGAGTCTCCGCCGGGGAACATCGGTTTCTCCGTCACATAGTCGTATTCATACACCTCCATATAGACGCATTTGCCGTCAGACGCCTTCTTGCAACGAATCTTGCACGTCTGCGCGCAAACGTCAGGAGTGAGCGGGAATGTGATAAGACCGACTATCGTAAGAAGAATATATTTAAGCATAAAGTTTTCTCCGAAAAGTGATGCAAAGTTAGCGTTAAAGGATGAGGTGTGCAAGTGATAAAGCGGTCATTTTAATATTCTTTCGGATTTTTAACAGTTATGGAATAAATGTGTAAAGTCTCTTCAGAAAAGAGGATGGTGGCAATAAAGTGGCAAGGGGGACGTTATAATATTGACAGCGTGCGCAGCAGCGTGTCCGATGCACGCAGAAACAGATATGACGATAACGACTCAAAAACGAAAATACAACGCGACTTTTCTAATGGTTGCTGTGGCGATGCTTGTTCCGATTTTTCGTGCATCGGGGCAGAATGGCACGTCGGCCTATACGTTTCTCGACCATCCCACGTCGGCCCACGCTTTCGCGCTCGGCGGTGGCTCGGCGGCACTGATTGACGATGACGTGACGCTCATTGACCAGAATCCGGCTCTTCTCGGACCCGAAATCGACAGGCAGGTTGCTTTGGGATATATGCATTGGCTCGGATCGAGCAATTTTGCAAGCGCGCGTTACGGCATGCCTGCCGGCGAACGCGGTGCATGGGCCATCGGATTCCGCTATCTCAATCACGGCACAATCACGCAGACCGACGCCAACGGCACAATCGGCGGCTCTTTCTCTCCGCAGGACATCGTAATCGAAGGCGCTTACTCGCACGACATCACCGACCGTCTCCGCGGCGGCATTATGCTCAATGCCATTTACAGCAATTATGAGCAATACACAGCCTTTGCTCTCGGTGTAGATCTCGGTATAAACTATTACAATGAGGAGAACGACTGCTCGTTTTCTGCCGTAATCAAGAACCTCGGCGGACAGTTGAAACGTTTCGATAAACGCTACGACCGTCTTCCCTTTGATATCCGGCTGGGCTATATGCAGTCGCTCGGCTCGTCGCCCTTCAGCATCAATATAACCGCCCACTCCCTAACGAAATGGCGAATCGGCAGTTATAAACACGACAAGGAGAAGGAGGACGATATGGAAGTGAAATCGAATTTCTTCGGAAATCTTTTCGGCCACCTCAACCTCGGACTCCAGTATCAACCCTCCGATAAATTCTATATCGCGCTGGGTTACAACTATAAAACGAAGGCGGAGATGTCGACGTATCAGCGCAATTTCTTGTCCGGGTTCTCCGTCGGTATGGGGCTGAAAGTGAAAGCCTTCCGCTTCAACGTCGCATACGCTATGCCGCACAAGAGCGGCTCCTCCCTTATGCTCAACGTCTCCACCTCCCTCGGCGAACTCCTCAACTGATCCGTCATCCTCTCAATCACATTCCATTTATCGGAAATCCGAAGCTCCCGATTAAGAAAACTATTATGCGAAAAAAAGTAATACCATTTTTAATAATGTTTTCATTTGTATTGTCGGAATGTTCTGATGGACCGGCATATTACAATTTTCTCGGAGATTCCATTGTTGAGCTATGGGATTTAAATGATAATTTTCCTACTCTTCTGACAAAAAATTATGGCGTGGCAGGTAGTGGAATTGAGTATATTCGTGAAAATGCCGGTTGTTTCGACAATCAGAACCTGATAATACTGTTCGGCACAAACGATCTTAATGCTGCGTATTCCGACCAAGATATTGAGAACTATGTGACGCAATATCTTGACGCTGTGACAGCCACCAGAGCCAATCCTATCTATCTTATTTCCGTGCTACCTCGCATAACCGAAAGCAATGTGGAGGCTGCCAATGAGGTGATAGATAAATTTAATGCGTGCGTGAAACGCCGCATCGTAGAAGAAAATATTGATGAGATAATTTACGTAGATGTTCACGATCTGCTTCTCAAAGACGGGTGCTTGAATTTGCAATATAGTTATGACGGGCTTCATCTAAATCGTTATGGGTATGAAATCCTGACTGATCAATTAAATAAATATCTGCTGAAATGAAGAAATCCGCGTGCGTTATCGTCTTATTCCTTTTTGCCACATTCATTCTTAATGCACAGTTTAGTGTAGGTCTGCGCGATACGCGTTATATCTACGTGCAATATACGCTTAAGGATCATTATCAATTCCGCTTGCAGCAGAGCCTTTATTCAGTCAAATTAGAATATCAGTATTTCAGGCTGTATGCTGGTGCTAAAACAAATCTCGGGCCTGTGGCGGTGCAGGGGATGCCATATTTCGGAAAAACATGGGGTCAACATTATTGGAATCTCGGTTTGGATATAGATGCGCGATATAAATTCAAACGTCTTGGAGTGCAGGGAGGCTTCACACCACACTACGATTCAGAACTTGGCTATTCAAGCCTCTGGCTCGGTAGGCTCTCTTGCGATATTACCAAACATATTCTTGTGACCGCAGCAGTGACAAACCGTCCTGAATATCGCGAGCCGGAAACCCGCCTTCGGGGAGGATTCCGTTTCACAGTCGGCAAGCTGTGGGTGCAGCCGGAAATCTCCATCCCTCTTACCGACGATTCTGGCCATAGGCTCAGAGTCCTCGCTTCCTTCAATTATAGATTTTGAATTTATAAATAAGTAGTTCGGATAATTTTATGATGAAGAACAATTGCTCTAACGGATTAAAGAATAGTGAAAGCCACAGATTATTGGCCATAGATTTCTCACGTGCGTTTGCTATTATTTTAGTTGTGATCGGACATTGGAGCCTTGGAGGATGGGAGCCTCGATGGTGGTCGGTGTCTGTCGATGTAATTTATACATTCCACATGCCGCTTTTTATGGCAATGAGCGGCTATCTATATATCTTTGGGAGAAACAGAAAGACGGCGTCTTATTTTGACTTTCTACTTGGAAAGGTGCGTCGACTTATGATTCCATATATTGCTACATCCATAATAATAATATCGATTAAATCAGTGTCCCAACTTCTTGGAGCTTATGTGGAAAACCCTGTTACATTAAAAACATATATTGAAATATTATATTCCCCTTCTGCCGGCTATTTCCTTTGGTTTATTTGGGCGCTTTGGTGGATGTTTGTTTTAGTACCTTTTTTCAAAACAAGGAATAGCCGTACAATTTTGTTTATTGCATCTGTTATATTTTCATTGATTCCAATTGAATTGCCTGAATTGTTTTGCTTGTGGCAGACTAAGCAAATGTTACCTTATTTTATGACAGGTGTGATTTTATGTGATTGGAAAGATTATCTGTCTTTGAAAAATACAGCTGTCCGAATTTTGTCTACACTCTTGTTCGTAGGATTTGAAGTATTATATGTGTTAGGATTTTACGGAGTTGATTTAATAGTTCCGTATATTGCTATCATTGCAATTCTTGCGATAACATCATATATGGAAAATCATATTGAGAGGCGTGTAAGTAAAGCTCTACTGTATGTCAGTTCAGCTTCTTATATTATTTATCTTTTCCATACCACGTTTGAGGGGTTTGTAAAATCGATAATTATAAAGAGTGGGGTGGTGATGAACGACTGGATTTTCTTAGCCTGTGCTATTGTTGGCGTTATTGTCGGCGTGTGGATGCCGTTGTTGCTTTACCGGTTTGTTTTGGGAAGATGGAAGGTGACATCATTCCTGTTTGGACTTAAACTCGTCGAAAATCAAAGACGTAAAGAAGACAGAGAAAATAATTAAGGATCCGCCTCGCCCTATTACGAAAAATTCCCCGAAAGTCTGTCGAGACTTTCGGGGAATCTCTTTATTTCGCGGTCTGTGATTTTCAGAACTTGGTAATCACATTATTTGCGATCGTATTCTTGCTACCAATCGCCGACAATGAGTTGAGAACGTTGTTGTCATATCCGACTAATGTGTTGCCGGTTACAGTCAAGTAATCGATCGCCGGAGTATTTGTGTCGTATTTCTCATATAGGACGCCTGAGGATGCGCTGAGGAGGAAGACGTTGTCGGAAACAGTCAGATTACCTGTATTTGCCATCTCTTGAAACAGAGAGTAATACTGGGCGTTTTGCACTGTATTCCCTTTGAATAATACGTCGGTGTTCAGTACATTCCTAAGATAAATCATCGATCCGTCTTCAAAGGTGTTGTCGGTTATTTTTAAAGTTATTCGTTGCGACCGGGAAGTAGACGATGCCCAAGAATAATGCAATACGTCAATCCCTTTTGCATAATTTCCGTTTGCGATAATTTCGCAATTGTCTCCTATGGTGGTAAATACTATCACGCCATTGTATGTTTTGGAATTGGTTTCCGTCGTTTGTCCAACGGAGTCGATAGTATTGCCGGAGAACGTGGCTTTTGAATTGTTCAGAATCAAGAGACGATGGCGGTTTTTGCCTGCGATATGCTCTCTTGCAATGAATCTGTTCCCTTTGATACAGACGCTGTCATGGTGAGCAGACGGTTTCGTAGTGTCAAAATTTCGGATTTCTATATCTTCTATGTAATTGTTTGTATTCGTGTCGGAAAATGCTGTATGAATAATTGTATTGCTGTTGATGTTGTAATTTTCTACGGTGTCGAAGTTTCTGTGAGTTATCCAAATAACACGTTTCACAGCGCTGTTGCAAGTGATTATGTTGCCAGTGAAATTGAAATTTTTCCAATTATGAGCATATCCGTTGTCAATGTCCGAGGGTGAATGCATGGCAATCATAACATCCAGATCGGCTTGTGGCTCAGAAGGAGATCCGTATGTTATTTCATTGTCGAAAATATTTATATCTTCCATATTGTATTCGTGGGCTGCGGTGCCTCCCCAAATCGCCAAGACTTCGTCGTTGCCGTTTTTATAAATTTTATTGGCGAAGATATTTACGTTTCGGCATCCGCCGCGAATCCAAAGAACACCGCCGGCTGTATCGCCGTACGTCGCATTGCGGTTTCCCAAGATGCAGCTTTCCACTGTGATATTGTCGCTCTCTCTTACGTCAAGGTTTGTTATAGCGCCTTGGTTTAAGTAGTTGTCCACATTAAATACGGTTACTTTGTTGCATCCCCAGAATTTTAAAAGAAGCAATTCCTTTTGATTAGGATGCCCGATAAAACGTTTGTTTTCAAGATTTACAATCAGATTGCTCAGTTTTACTTCGATCCTATTGCCGGAATTTGTCCCGTTTTGGGATATGTATCCTTCAAACGAGAGGAACCCGTCGCCTGTGATAACTGTGTTGTCAGGAAATGCAGCTTTAGTAAAATAAATTTCGCTCTTTGCGCCATCTTTCCCAGTAAATCCATTTAGCTCAAAATTGCATTTAAGAGTGAATCTTTTGGTTAGCGTGTACCTTCCGGCATCTGTTAATTGGATTTTTACAGAATCAGAGGTAGTGTAATTTGACTTGACAGTCTCTAAAATGTTTTGAAGCGATTGGCTTCCGGTAGCATTTGATGCTACATTAAATGTGAAGTTTGCCATATCTTTTGAATTTAATAATTTTTATTGCCCGGCGATATGCCGTGGCAATACATTGTACAAAGAAATGAGATTAAAGTTTGAGAATAAATGCGATTTTAGCATTATTTGACATTTTCTGTAGGTCGCTTGGACAATATCGATGCTTGATCTCCGTTAAAAATAAAATTGCTAAAAATGAAGACGCGCGCGTGGATTTTATGTGGGTGGGCTGCGATACTGATGGGTATCGCGGTCGGTATTTCTGCGTGTGCGGATGAGCCTTCGCCTTCTGAGGAACCGACTCCACCTCCCTCCATTGTTCCGACGCCTGACGAGACAGATTCGCTACCTGAAACACCGCTTGATACACTTCCCGAAATGCCGAAACTGTGGGAAGGGTTCAGTGAGAATTCGGATTATATCGTGGTGATAGGTGATGTGCAGGCATACGTTTCTTCATCGAAGAATCTGAAATATTACGAGCAGACGATGCGATGGGTGAAGGAGCAGAAAAATCTTGGAGCGAACATCAAGTCGATGCTCTTTGTGGGAGATCTGACTGAAAATAATAAGGCCGGACAGTGGAAGACGTTTCAGGAAGCGGCCTCGATAGCGAGCGGCGACATAATGATGATACCGGTATCGGGCAACCATGACTACGACTGGGACCGTAATAACAAAGAGAGACCTATTGCCGTGAGGGATCGTCGTAGCTGCCACATATCGGAGTATGCTTCGACGCCTCTTCTGCGTGCAAATATCGTGGCATCGTTCCGCCCGGATTCAATCGAGAATATCATCGTTCGGCAGGAGATTGACGGAAAGGAGATAGATGTTGTCGCGCTTGAATTCGGCGTTCGTCCCGGCGCGCTGCAATGGGCGTCGGACTATGTCAGGAATCATCCTGACCATCGCTATATCGTGATGACGCACGAGCTGATGGGCCGCACGGGCGAGTTCGGAGGCTCGTCGGCAAGGTTGCAGTTTGACGGTTTTCAGCCCTATTCGACGTCAGAGGATGTCTGGAAAGCTCTCGGCGCTCCGACAGACAATGTAATCGCGATGCTGTGCGGCCATAACGGTTTTGCAGCGTATAATAATACGCGCCACAATTTGACCGGCCATCCGCTTCCCGTTGTCCTTTTCAATCTGCAATATCTCGTAAACGGCGGTGACGGCCTCGTGCAGCTTTGGGAATTTCCGCATGGCACAAACGATGTGATAATTCGGATAGTAGACAGTAAGGTGCCGGAATATTTTATGGCTCCGGCTGAGATGGATCCACCCTGTTGTGAGTTTCCGATTCGCTTTTCCTACAATTGAGAGTAATTAAAACAACGATAACAGTATAAATAAAAGCATAAAATTTATGAGAAAAATTTTCAGCATGGCTCTTCTTGCGGCATTGGGGCTTTCAGCCTCAGCGCAGATTCGCATCAATGAAGTTATGCAGTCGAATATCGACGGCCTTTATGTGGATGGGGATTTTCCCGATTCATGGATAGAATTGAAAAATACGGGTAGCGTAGATGTCGATCTGAAAGGGTGGGGCGTCAGCGTTAAGGATAAATATAAGAAGGCCTACGTCATAAACGAGTCATGCATTGTGGCTCCCGGCGGTTTCGTCGTACTATATTGTGATAAGGAGGATAAGGGACTTCACACGGATTTCCGTGTAGACAGCGGCGAAAGTTCCGTCTATCTGTGGAATCCGTCGGGCGAGCTGGCAGAGGAGATGAAGCTGGCCAAGATGCCGGCGCCCGAAATCTCATACGGTGTGACTACGGAAGGTGGCTTGGGATATTTTGTAACAGCGACTCCGGGCGCTGAGAATGTTTCGGTCGTTTCCGATGTTCTTCTTCCAAATCCCGAAATTTCACCGGTCGGGGGTGTCTTCAGTAGTCCGGTCACGGTGACGGTTCAGTTGCCTGCCGATGCGCGGCTCCCCGAAGGCGCTGTGCTATGTGTGACAACCGACGGCAGCGAGCCGACGATGAAAGATGCTGTGCCCGGGACAATATGGACGCAAGTTGCAGATACTACGGCAATAATTCGTGCGAAGGTAATTTCTGAAAAGATGCTTAGTGGTCGTTCTGTTTCAATGTCGTATATTTTTCATCCACGCGAATTAAATCTCCCGGTAATTTCGATAATGACGGATTCGGAATATCTATATGGAGAGGAAATCGGAATCATAACCGGCGGCCCGGAGGATAATCCGAATTATCTATATGATTACAGGCGTCCGGTGAATGTAGAATACTATGAGACGGATGGGGCGATGAAGGTGAATCAGCTTGGGGAAATGAGAATTCAGGGAGGGGCGACACGCGTGAATCCACAGAAGTCGTTTGCTATTTATGCAAACAAGCGATTTGGCGAAAAGAAATTTGATTGTTCTACCTTCTGGCCTGATAAGCCGCAAGTGAAAAAATGTAAGTCGTTTATTCTTCGCAATAGTGGCAATGATTATCAGGGAGCGCATATCTCAGATGCCTATGTGCAGACGATGCTTGGAAGGGGAATGGAAAACGTAGATTTCCAAGCCTATCGTCCTGTGGTGGCTTATATCAACGGCCAGTATTACGGATTGATCGATCTTCGAGAAAGAACGAATGACGATTGGGTTGAGGCAAACTGTGATGGCCTTGAAGATATCGATATGATAGAAAATTTCGAAGAGGTAAAGGTTGGAGATGGTGAGGCTGTTTTTGACCTTCTCAACCTTATGGGTAATCCGGATTTGTCGTTTGAAGAGGTTGCCAAAATATTGGATATGGATAATTTCTCATCCAATATGGCAATGGCACTTTATACTTGTTTCTCGGATTGGAATGGAAATAACACAGTATTATGGAGAAACGTGCTCGAAGGTGCTGACAATAGATGGCGTTTGATAACAAAGGATTTTGACCATAGCATAGGCAAATATGGTGAATTGCCTTCTAAGAATCATTTCCCGTATTTTAAAGACTTTGCCGCGACAAGTGATCCGGTTGAAAGAAGAATTTCGCATCTCTACAATTTTTGGCTGAAGAATGAAGAGGGACAAAAGATGATTGCCGATAAAGTGTCATTTTTCGTGGGCGACTTTATGAGCCCGGAGCGGGCGATACAGCAATTCAAAGAAATGACTGAAGAATTGCGTCCTGAGATGTATGATACGTATGGAGTGCTTTCCACCCCCGGAGTTCAAAATTTCAATTATAGTTATTGGCTTGAAATGATTGGCGATGACGCACGTTATCAGACCTTCTTGCGAGAACGTCCGAATTATATATTTGAGCAGATACGCGATGAGTTTGGATATGGCAGAATTTATGATCTTGAAGTGGACCACGAGAATCTGGGTGCTTCGATCAATGGTATGAAATTTACGTGTTCGGATTATAAAACGAAGTATTTCACCGGCGAAAAGATGACGCTTTCGGCAGTTGAAAATAAAGCGTGGAAGGCAGTTCAGACGTTAGATAATGGCAAAACGGTAGAAACCGTTTTCCCCTCAGGGGTAATTGAATATGAGGCTGCCGAGGATGTTGTCAAGGTAGAATTTACACTTGTGGACAGTAATTCTGTCGAGGGAATTATCGATGCCGGTTTCGGAAGACCGGTGAATTATTATACGATTGACGGTCTCCGCCTCGACGCTGAGCCTACTGAGAATGGAATCTACATACGCCGTCAGGGTAACAAGGCAGATAAAATCATTCTTAACAGATGATGGTTTTAATAAGACTGCCTGAATATGGTTTTGTAGATTTTTGTAGATTTTTCCGATTATATTTGGAAGAAACAGCGAAAAGTATTAATTTTGCAGTCCGGTTTGCAATCTCTGGTAAGACGAAAGCAGCTTACGAATATTGCAGGCTTTAAAAACAGTAAAGAAAATGGACTTAATTAAAGTAGCAGAGGAGGCATTTGCAACTCCCAAGAAGAATTTTGACGAGTTTGGCCCGGGCGATACGATTACAATTGCATATCGTATCAAGGAGGGTAACAAGGAGCGTATCCAGCAGTATCGCGGTGTTGTAATCCGCATCAGCGGTAGCGAGGACAAGAAGCGCTTCACGGTACGTAAGATTTCCGATGGTATCGGTGTAGAGAGAATCTTCCCCATCGAGTCGCCGTTTATCGAGTCGATTACGGTGAACAAATATGGTAAGGTTCGTCGTGCCAAATTGTACTATCTTCGTGGCCTTACGGGTAAGAAAGCCCGTATCAAAGAGCGCCGCGTAAAGAAGCCCCAGGCATAAGAGCGTCCGGGACGTCGGAGGCGCGCCGTTCCTATAGTTCCGCGTAATAGCGTGCCTTCAAGACGGTAAATGTCAAAACGAATAAGCAGCCTGTCTCGCTCAGAGGCGGGCTGCTGTATTTGACGGCCATTTATGAAACAAAGAGGGTGGGGAAACGGTTATATAAAGGAGGAAAACAGTTTGAATATTAAAGATATATAAAGATAAATAAGTTTTCAGGATATGAGTAAAAAAGCATTATTGATAATTCTTGACGGCTACGGCATCGGCGATCATAAGAAAGATGACGCAATCTGGAATACGCCGACGCCCTATATGGACAAGCTGGTAGCCGAATACCCTCATTCGGAGCTTCAGGCTTCGGGCGAGGATGTGGGTCTTCCGGACGGACAGATGGGAAATTCGGAGGTAGGACACCTCAATATCGGAGCCGGACGGATTGTTTATCAGGATTTGGTGAAAATCAACCGCGCGATAGCTGACGGTTCGATTCGTAACAATCCTGAAATAGTGAGTGCGTTCAGCTATGCACGCGATCATAAGGTGCCTATCCATTTTATGGGACTGACCTCGACGGGAGGCGTTCACTCGTCGCTCAACCATGTCTATGCTCTTTGCGACATCGCCAAGACTTACGGCCTTGAGGACGTCTATCTGCACTGCTTTATGGACGGACGTGACACTGACCCTCGCAGCGGAGCAGGCTTCATCAGCGATCTTGAGAATCACTGCGCCAAGAGCGCCGGTAAGATTACGTCGATAATCGGCCGCTTCTACGCCATGGACCGCGACCACCGTTGGGAACGAGTAAAGGAGGCTTATAATCTGCTTGTGCATGGCGAAGGGAAGAAGGCAACGGATATGGTCAAGGCCGTCGAGGAATCGTATGCGGAAGGCGTAACGGATGAATTTATCAAGCCTATTGTCAATGAGTGTGTTGACGGGCGTATCAAGGCCGGTCACGTAGTTGTTTTCTTCAATTACCGCAATGACCGTGCGAAGGAGCTTACGACGGTTCTGACGCAGCACGCCGAGGACGGGATGACTCCGATTCCGGATCTGCAGTATTATTGTATGACTCCTTATGACGAGTCGTTCAAGGGAGTTCATATCCTTTTCAACAAACAGGATGTGAAGGATACCATTGCTGAATATCTCTCTAAGCATGGGAAGAAGCAACTCCATATAGCTGAGACCGAGAAATATGCGCATGTGACGTTCTTCTTCAACGGCGGACGTGAAGAGCCGTGGCCGGGTGAGGACCGAATCCTTGTTCCGTCGCCGAAAGTGGCTACTTATGATCTGAAGCCAGAGATGAGTGCGCCTGAAGTGACGGAGAAACTCGTCGCAGCTATCGACACTGATAAATATGACTTTATCGTGGTGAATTTTGCCAATGGCGATATGGTGGGACATACGGGCGTTTATGATGCAATCTGCAAGGCTGTCGCTACGCTCGATGTATGCGTGGAGAAAGTGGTGGAAGCCGCGCGGAAACACGATTATTCAGTCATCATCATTGCCGACCATGGCAACGCTGACCATGCGATGAACGCCGACGGAACACCGAATACGGCTCACTCGCTTAATCCGGTGCCGTTCATCTATATAAGCGACGACAAGAACGCGAAGGTGAAGGACGGCCGTCTGGCCGATGTAGTTCCCTCCATTCTGCATGTTATGGGGATGGCTCAGCCTTCCGATATGACCGGAGAGAATCTGATCAACTGACGAGTGGCAGAAAGGTGATTCCTTAGTGGTTCGCCTCGAAATATAAGGACGACTTCGAGGCTTTATGTCTTGAAGTCGTTCTGCCGTTATCGCCCTCGGGGATTTTATAAATAAAGGATAGATAAAGAATATGAAGAGTATGAAGACAGGAAAGAGAAGAGGCATAATCGGGCTGATTATGGCGGTGGGGATGATGTTTTTCGGGGGTATTGCCTTTGCGGAGAGTCTGGTGATTCTGCATACGAATGACACACATTCCGCGATAGACCCTGATGAAAAGGGGAGGGGTGGCGTGCTGCAGCGCAAGGCGATAATCGACTCGATACGTGGGACGGAGAAAAACGTTATTCTCGTAGATGCCGGCGACATTGTGCAGGGCTCGCTTTATTTTAAATTCTTCAAGGGAGACGTGGAATATCCATTGATGAATATGATGGGTTATGACATCCGCGTCTTGGGCAATCACGAGTTTGACAACGGCCTGAATGATTTGGCCAAATATTATAAGGATGTCAAGGGGGATCGTATTTCGGCGAATTATGATTTTACGAATACTCCGCTGAAGGGGATGTTTCAGCCGTACGTCATCAAGAATGTGGACGGGAAGAAGATCGGTTTTATCGGTATCAACGTTGATCCTGAGAGCCTTATCTCGAAGCATAATTACGAGGGGTTGAAGTACAAGGATATTATTACGACGGCCAACGAGACTGCGAAATTCCTTAAGAAGAAAAAGAAATGTGATCTTGTTGTCGTTGTGTCGCATATCGGTTATGTAAAGGAGAGCGACCGTACGACGGATGTGGAATTGGCACATTCGAGCCGTTATATCGACATCATAATAGGTGGTCACTCCCATACGATTATTGATCCGAAAAAGCCGCAGGATTTTCCTTGTATCGTGAATAATGCAGTCGGCAAACCGGTACTTATAGCGCAAACGGGGAAATATGGCAAGTATCTGGGATATATAAAAATAGACCTTGATGACCTGAAGAAAAAAGGTGAGGATGCGCGCGATTTTGACTATGAACTGATTCCCGTGACCGACCGTTTTCCTGACGGCAAGCTCGACAAAGAGATGAAGGCGTTTCTGGCACCGTACCGCCATGTGGTGGATTCAGTAAATCATCGTGTGATAGGGCGTTCTCTCGAAGATCTCAGCAATGATGAGCGTATCGGAGGCTATCCCAACTGGATTTCCGATTTTGCCTTTAATTATGGCCGGGCAAAAGCTGACAGCCTGACACGCGCCGGACAGCCTGTCCGAGCCGATATGGGCTTTATGAATGTCGGAGGTATCCGTCACGGTATGCCTAAGGGGGATGTTACCGAGGGTGAGATTCTTAATACGTTCCCGTTTGCCAACCGTATACTTCTTCTTCGTGTGAAGGGGCGCGATATTATGGATGCGCTGGAAGTGGCCGCGAAGAAGGGTGGTGAAGGTGTGAGCTGCAATGTCCGTGTTCTTCTGACTGAGGATAAGCACGTCTATCGTGTGATTATTGACGACGAGATAATGGATCCTGAGAAAGAATATGTGGTCAGCACGATAGATTATGTGGCCGAGGGTAACGACGATATGCGGTCGTGGAGCAACGGGGAAGTTATATGGCGCGACACGGAGGAGATGGTTTATCCCGTATTGAGATACATATATGCGAATACAGCTTTGGGATTGCCGATTGCTCCTGATCCGATTGGACGTTTTCAGCCGGCAGTTATATTGAACGAGATTCGATGAAGCCGCTGCTGAAAATCGGGGCAGCAGGGCTGCTGTTTGCAGTCGTGGCAGGTTGCACCGGACATAGCGCGTCGGATAACGCACAATCGCAACAGCCTGAGCCTTCGGATTATACGACGGAGGCTTTGGCGTGGGCGGATTCCGTCGTGGGGAAGATGACAATTGAGGAGAAAGTGGGACAGCTGTTTATGCCGGCTGTGTATAGCAGGAGCGATGCGGTGAGCATGGAGGCCGTGCGCCATTATGTGGAGGATATTCACGTGGGAGGCTTCGTGCTGCTGAAGGGAACGTCTGCCGAGGCGCGCGTGCTGAGCGATAGTGTGTTGCGATGGTCGCGCGTCACGCCTTTGATTGGGATGGATGCCGAGTGGGGGTTGGGAATGCGTTTTTCGGATTCACCTTCATATCCGGTGAACCGTAACCTGCGGGATGTCGATGCGGTGCGGATGTTTGATTATGGCCGGGAGATAGCGCGTCAGGCGCGGATTTCGGGAGTCAATCTGATTCTCGGGCCGGTGGCGGATGTCGTTCCTCCTGATGGTGGTGGATTTATCGGGATGCGGTCGTTCGGGAGCGATGCCGGGCGTGTGGCCGATATGACGGTGGCTTATTCGCGAGGACTTGAATCGGGCGCGGTGATGAGCTGTGCCAAACATTTCCCGGGACATGGAAGCGCGAGTGGCGACAGTCATAAATCCCTTTCTGTGATTCGTAAGAGCCGGGAGGCACTCTTACGAGAGGATATGGAGCCTTTCAGACGCTATGCAGGTGAGGGGTTGTCGGGGATTATGGTGGGTCATCTGAGTGCGCCGTCGCTCGACAGCACGGGACGTGGCTCTTCGTATAGCGAGATAATAATACAGGATTATTTGCGTGGCGAGCTTGAGTTTCAGGGACTTGTGCTTACCGACGCGCTGAGCATGGGGGGAGCGTCGGGTGGAGATGCGCTGGATGCGCTTAAAGCCGGTGCCGACATCGTTTTGTGTCCGGCAGATACACGTGCCGAGATTACACGAGTGATTGAAAGCGTGCGCTCGGGGGATTTTCCGGAGAGCGATCTTGATGCGCGCGTCCGTCGGATTCTTTTTTACAAATACCGGTTTCGGTTAGGATAGAGTGCGTTCAGATGCGCCCGTTGTCGTGGAATGAGTAATAGGCGTCGGAGGATGACGTGACGATTATATGATCGACAAATCTGATGGACATGGTGCTGCAAGCGTCAGCAAGTTGATGGGTGATGGCATTGTCAGAAGAGCTGGGGACGAGGTTGCCCGAGGGATGATTGTGCGCCATAGCTATTGCCTGCGCACCTTCCAGCAGAGCGTGCTTCATGATTTTCTTAACGTCGAAAATGGATGCCGTTGCGCTTCCGACGGAGATTTGAATGTCGCGGATAACCTGAAAGCGCTGGCTGAGCAGAATCACCCATATCTCTTCATGGGGGAGGTTGCCGATTTTTGGTGTCATAAATTCAGCAATATCTCGGGATGAGCGGAGAATTGGACGGGGATTGTCGCCTTCGGAATTGTAACGGCGTATCAATTCAAGGACGGCTTCAATCTGAATGGCCTTAGTCATTCCGATTCCTTTGATTTTGAGGAGTTCCTTGCGCGTGCGGCGTTCGAGAGTCTTGAGTCGGCCGTCATTGTCGTTCAGTAGCTTACGGCAGAGAGATGTGACGGGGTTGCCGGGAGTGCCTGTGCGCAGGATAATGGCGAGGAGATCAGCATTGGAAAGCACGCTGCAGCCGTTGCGGATGGCTTTTTCACGCGGTTGATCTTCGGAGTCGAAGTCTTTGACAGTGCGAGGATGTTCTGGGTCTGGCGTCAGGTCGTAATCTTTCATTTCCCTTTTCGCATATTAATTTCCTGCTGTTCGTCGCGTCCGTGCCGGAGGAGTATTTTCCAGACGTATGCGCGAATGAATCCGGTGCCGTAGCCGCAAAGCTGGATGAGGCTTGTTATAATGCCGAGGGTGCCGATTTTGAAGCTCCGGGTCGCTATGATTCCGCAGATCCATACGGCGAGGAGATAGGCGGCGAGAGGCAGTATTGCCGGCCACCAGAAGAAAGAGGCGATTATCATAGCGATAGCGCCGACTACGAAGAGTGCGGGGAGCCAATGGACGGCCTTCATCGATCCGGGGTAGAGGAGCTGAAGAGTGATGCGCGACATCCCGAAGACGTGGACCTGTCGCCAGAATTTTTTGAGGTCGACGCGACGTTTGTGGAAGACACGGACATCGTGATACAGCAGTATCTTGAATCCTGCGAGGCGTATTCGCGTGCTCATGTCGATGTCTTCGGAGAACATTTCCCGGAATCCTCCCACTTTTTCATAAACCTCTTTGGAGAATCCGGTATTGAATGTGCGCGGAGTGAATTTTTCGAGTTTGATTTTTCCACCACGTATTCCTCCTGTGGTGAGGAAGGAGGTCATAGAATAATTGATTGCTTTCTGGAGGTCGGTGAAAGACTCGTGCGCGTCGTCGGGTCCTCCGAAGCAGTCTGTGGGGTTTTCATGCAGTTCTCGTTTGAGCGAAGCGATATAATCCGGGGGGAGGATGCAGTCGGAATCGACGAATACGAAGAAGTTTCCGTGAGCGTGTTCTATACCGTAATTGCGTGCGATGCTTCGACCTTCGTTCTCTTTGTAGAAGTATTGCAGGTTTAATTTGGAGACGAATTGGCGTGCTTGATCGTCGCATTTCACGGTCGAGCCGTCTTCTACGAGAATAATCTCAAAATCGGGGTCGGATTGTTCGGCGAGCGATTTGAGCAGATCGTTGATTTCGTCGGGTCGGTTGTATACCGGGACAATGATTGAGATGTAGCGGACGGAAGCCATTATGCGCTTATATGGTGAGGGAATAAAAAAAGAGAATAATTATATCTGAGGAAATTGTGGAAAAATTGAAGAGAAGAGGAAAAGGGGAAGGCGACGCATTTGTCGCTATTCCCCTTGTACCTTAATATTAGTCGAAAGAGTCGAGCCCAATCGCTATTATTTAGCAATTATTTAGCACGACCGACGTAGCTACCGTCGCGAGTGTCGACTTCGATGAGTTCGCCTTCGTTGATGAAAAGGGGGACGCGAACGGTTGCACCGGTCTCTACAGTAGCAGGTTTGAGGGTGTTGGTTGCAGTATCGCCCTTGATACCCGGCTCGGTATATGTGATTTTGAGAACGGTCTTGGTGGGCATTTCAGCGAAGAGTACCGTTTCAGTAGAGGCGTCGCTGACAACTTCCACAACGTCGCCCTCTTTCATGAATGCAGCGCCTGTTACGAGGTCTTTAGCGATAGGAATTTGCTCAAAAGTCTCCTGATTCATAAAGATGTCGTCGCCACCCTCAGCATAGAGGTACTGGTAAGGTCTGCGTTCCACTCTTACGTCTTCAAGCTTCTCGCCGATGTTGAAGCGGCGCTCGATAACGCGTCCGTCCACAACGTCTTTGAGCTTGGTGCGCATGAATGTGTTGCCTTTTCCGGGCTTGACGTGAAGGAACTCGATGCAGAAATAAAGACGGCCGTCCATTCTGATGCAGGAGCCGTTTTTGATGTCTTGAGCGTTCATCATAAGTTTAAAAGTCTATATAGTTTTGAATTTAAATTTCGTTTTAGAGGATGTCTTATAAGCATATTTCAACGCTTTCTAAGAGAATCAGGGTGCAAAATTAATAAAAAATCGGGAGAAAATAGGAGAGGTAGGTGAAAAAAATAGCGATAAATTTGTGAGAACGAAAAAAAGTGGCTAACTTTGCAGTCCGAAAATAGAAAATAAAAAACCGAAGATATGAAAAGAACGTTTCAACCCTCGAATCGCAGAAGAATCAACAAGCATGGCTTCCGCGAAAGAATGGCAACCAAAGACGGCCGCAAAGTTTTGGCTCGTCGTCGTGCCAAGGGTCGTGCATCGCTGACAGTGTCTGACAGCATAGCCGGCAAATAAAAATGTCCGCGTCCCGTGACAATCGGGACATAAGGGCAGTCCTGCCGAACTGAAAGCAGGGCAATTGCAACACCTCCGCAGAGCGTATGCTTTCCGGAGGAATTGTTGTATAATATAATTTCTGTAAAATCAGGAATAATAATAATCAAATACGGCGCGACCTTTTGGGATCGCGCCGTTGTAATAATAGTTGGATGAGACCGTATGAACGGCCGTGTGGAATCGGGAATGAAAGTCAGCAGTTTCAGCTAATTGTGGAATCAATCGTATGTAAGACAAATATTAGTCACTGCAGTGTGCCGATGTGAATCGGTCGGTGCCGGTTTATCCGTTGATTACGCCGGTCATATCCTCGAAGATGCCGATGCTGAAGAGCCAGTATACAAGGATAAAGACAAGTATAATAACTCCGAGCCAGAGCCATAGACGGTTTGATTTGCTTGAGTTATGGCGTTTCTGCATTTTTGCTCCTGCGGGCATTGATTCGGCTATCAGCTTCTCGTCATGTCTCACATTGTTCTCTTCTACGTGTTTTTCTTTAGTATTCATAACCGTTATTATTTTTGTGTTTATAATTTAACGTTTATAAGTGTAAAGATGTTCAGAGGGGTTTAAATAATAATAGCGATACGATTTTTAAGGAAAATTTTGTATTGAAAGAATTTTTTTATTATTTTTGCGCCCTATACGTGAATTGTAAAAGCGGTTAAAAAAACCGGAAAGTATCAAACCCTACTCCGCGTCGGCGGAGAGAATAGAATCATATACCAGAGATTATGATAAAGAAAACAGTCTATTTACTGATAGCTCTGACAGCTGTGGTGCTGACGGGCTGCGACAAAGGGGATGTGAACATAGAATATGTCGCATTTCAAGAAGATGCCGACGGCAAGTTTGGTCTGATAGCGCCCGACGGAAAAGTACTTTTCTCAGATGAATTCAAAAAGGCGCCGACGATAGCCACAGAGGGACGTTTCTGGGCAATGAACGGAGAGGGCTATTATGAATTGTATAAGACTGGCAAGAATCCGGAGCGCATCGGCTCGGAGTATCGTTATGTGTCGCCGTTTTATCACGGGCGTGCTATCGTGGCCGAGAGAGACAAGCATATTTCGATTGTGGATCGCAGCGGTGAAACCGTCGTGGAACTTGCCAAGATTGACAATAAATACCGTCCCGATTATGTGACGGGGATGAATGAGGGTCACGCTATCTTTGCGGTCGATACGCTGCAGGGTATGATAAATTATAAAGGGGAGATGATTGTCAAGCCGACTTATTATGCTATCGCACCGATGCATGACGGGATGATTGTGGCTCTTGACCGCAATTATGCTCTGAGTGTGGATGCTCCGAAGCCCGTGAAGGATTCTCCGAAAGGTTATGTGTCGGTAATCAATAAGTATGGTGAGAAGGTATTGAAGATTTCAAGCAAGCGCTATCCGCAATGCTTGCGCCGCGTTTTCGGTGAATATCTACCGGTGGCTTCGGCCAAGGACAGCACATTCGCATGGGGCATATTGAATCTGAAGGGGGAAGAGGTGGTAAAACCATCGGTTAAAAACAGATTGATTACGGAGATTCAAGGTGACAATTACATCTATAAAAGCGATGAGGACCTTTACGGAGTGAAGAAATTGACCGGTGAAACAGTGCTGGAAGCGAAATACGGCTATCTTGAGTTTATCGGTCAAGGGCTTGTTTTGACTGATCTCAGCACGGTAGCGGAGGAAAGCGACGCTTCGGGTGAAGAGGGGAAGATAATCGACCTTGAGACGAAACAGTCTATCGGACGTCCGGTGTCGTTCGGGACACAATTTCTCCCGTCGTCGTATAAGTATGCTTTTGTAGCATCAGGTGACAACAAATGGCGCATTATCAACGCTAAGGGTGATCGTCTGGAGGTGAAGACGACGTTGGCCAACGTGGTAGTCAATGTCGGCGACGAGACGATTATGTCGGATTTTATCGACATTGACAAATTCCTCGATAACGTAGGGTTCTCATCGACGGGTGTGGATTCTCTGTCGTTCAATTCAAGCGTAAGCGATGTTCTCGCACGTCAGGCTCGTCACTATTCGTCGGCAAACAAGCCGAAGGCCTCTGACTGGCTCAACTCAAAGGACGTCTATATTTTCCGTAACGTAGACGGTCAGAACGTGTCGGAGACGGTTGGATTCCCTTCGTCGATCAGCCACCGCACGTACCGCACTGAGACGGTTTACGATTATGACTACTATTACAGCTATTACAGTGGCTGGACACCGTATTGGTACAGCTATAACCGTCAGGTGCCGGCCGGCTATGCGTTCAGCGACGTGACTCCGTGTACATTTGAAATGACGTTTGACAATTACGGGGTGCTTCGTGGCAAGTTGAAACAGTTCTACAATAAGCTGGCCAAGAAATTCAAGGGTATGGGCTCCGTTGTTGATGAGAATAGCGGCGGCGTAGTAGTGAGGATGGACAATGGTCAGGAAGCTGTGGTTTATCTTGACGGTCACAACGTGACGGCAAAGTGGGGACAGTTGAGTGGCTCCGACAAGGACATATCGGGCCGGTATGCCGCCAAGGAGACTATTGAAATAGAATAATAAGGCAGAAAGCTTAACTTAATGAATATAAAATTAAATGAAAAAATATCCGGCGCATTGTATGGTCTTGCCATAGGGGATGCGCTGGGCGTAGGCGCCGAGTTCATGAGCCGGGAAGAGGTGTCTTATCGATACCCGAATGGATTGCGTGATTATGAAGACATCTATCAGGATGCGCACCGCAACCAATGGAAGCCGGGCGAATGGACTAATGATACTGAGGTGACTCTCAGGATGATTGAATCGGTGCTTGAAACCGGCAAATTGGATGTCGGGTGTGTGGCCCGTAAATTCAAAGAGTGGTATAAGGAGAATCCGAAGGATATGGTCAGCAATTTGCGGCAGATATTAAATCATCCGGATTATGAGGATTCTCCGGAAGATGTGGCCCGTGCGGTATGGCTTGATATGGGAGGGACGGATGCTTCAAACGAGGCAAACTCTCGCTCACCTTTTGTAGGATGGGCGAAGGAAAATCATCGTGAAGCGGGTGCCCGGATCTGTGCGATTACGCATGCCGATCCTCGGTGTATAGCATCTAATGTCGCTTTGGCTGAGATGGGGCACGACCTTTTCTGGAATGACCGGGTGACCGATGCGCAGACGCTCATAGATATTGTCAGCGACATCGACGATAGAGTTGTGCCGTATATCCGTATGGCGCAGAATGATACTCTTGAAGAGCTTGATCTGGATGACAGTGAAACATACTGGTACACGCGCAAGACTATGGCCGCGGCTCTATGGGCAGTATGGAAAGATCTTACGCCGATGGAGGCTTTTGATGCGATATTCAGGGAGGGTGGCGACGTGGATACGAATGCGTGTTTAGCTCTGTCGTTGCTCGGGATGAAGAGCGGTCCCGACGCTTTCCCGGAGAATCTACGTGAAAGTCTCGTTGAGAAGAAGCGCCTTGACCGGCTGGCTGATGCGCTTACGGAGTATTTTATAAATCTCGGCTACGAAGAGAGGTAGGAGAGAGGAATTTCCGAGATGGGAAAAACGAAGAAAGTGAAGGCGTGGATTGAGGCAATGCGTCTTCGGACATTGCCTGTGAGCGTGGCCGGTGTTATTGCCGGCACAGCGTGTGCGATGGCCGTAGGTGGCTTTAATTGGCTGCCGGCGCTGATTTGTCTTGTTTTTGCTGTTCTGGCGCAGATAGCGTCCAATTTCGGCAATGAATATTATGATTTTAAGAAAGGCCTTGACAAGAAGGGGCGGGAAGGCTTCCGTCGTGGAGTGACGGAGGGCGATCTGAGCCCTGAAGCGATGCGCAATGCGACTTTCGGCACGCTTGGGCTGGCGTGTCTCGTCGGTCTGTCGTTGATATATTGGGGAGGATGGTGGCTGATAGCTGTAGGGGTGCTTGTAGCTCTTTTTGCTGTTGCATATTCGGCAGGTCCGTATCCTCTTTCGCATCATGGCTTGGGAGATATAGCGGTCGTGATATTCTTCGGTATTGTCCCGGTGACGCTGACTGCGTGGCTTCAGGTGCTTGATATGGCCGTATTGCGTATTGCGTTCCCTATTTCAGTGAGTGTCGGTCTGTTGGCCGCGATGGTATTGATGGTGAATAATTATCGCGACCGCGAAGATGACGCTATGGTGGGGAAAAATACTACTGCCGTGATTTTCGGGCCACGCGTGATGCGATATTGCTATATTTTCAGCGGTTTGGCCGGTGTCGGCATAGCGCTCGCCGCAATTTATCCATACGTCAATACGTGGCTTTACGCCGTGGGATATATCTTTGTGGCGCTATATGCCGGAATGTTTGCTATGCTGTCACGCCGAACGGGGAAGGCGCTTAATCCTGTACTCGGAATTACAGCGATGCTGTTGTTGCTTTTCTCGATATATCTGCTTGTGGCTCTCGGCTGTCGCTGACGGCCTGTTCATAATCTGTCAATATCTTTATCCTCGTTCACTTGCGGGAGCGTGCCGAAGAGAGTAATTTTGCATTATGGAAAACGAATATCAAAGAAAATCAAAATATAATAAGCCGGCGGCAGACCCATTAGGAAAGATGCCGCCGCGAGATACTGAAGTGGAGTGTGCGGTGTTGGGCGCCCTGATGCTTGAGAAGGACGCCTATATGGAGGTCTGCGATCTTCTGACACCGGACAGCTTCTATGAGGCCTCGCACCGGAAGATATATGAGGCTATCAGCTCGCTGGGTCTGAATCAGCGTCCGATAGATATGCTGACCGTCACTGAGGAACTGCGCCGTCAAGGTACGCTTGAAGAGGTGGGCGGTGCCGTATATATCACCGACCTGACGTCGCGAGTATTCTCAGCCGCCCATATAGGTGAGCACGCCAAGATAATAGCTCAGAAATACCTCGCTCGCCGTCTGATACGTTTCGCGACCGACGTGGAAGGCAATGCCTACGATCCGGCCGGCGACATTGATGAAATTCTTCAGCAAGCGGAGGGTCAATTGTTTGAGATTTCCCAGACGCAGCTGAAACGCGAGGTGACTCAGATTGACCCTGTGCTGAGCCTTGCTGTGGAACAGATTCAGTTGGCATCCAATTCTCAGACAGGTCTTTCCGGACTGCAAACCGGCTATACCGACCTCGATAAAATCACTTCGGGATGGCAGAATTCAGATCTGATTATCATCGCTGCCCGTCCAGCAATGGGTAAGACGGCATTCGTATTGTCGATGGCGAAAAATATGGCTGTCGATTATTCGATTCCTGTGGCAATTTTTACCCTTGAAATGGCCAATGTGCAGCTTGTCAAGCGTATTATAAGTAATGTCGGGAATCTGCCGGGTGAGAAAATCAAGAGTGGCGATCTGACTCCCGACGAGTGGGAACGTCTGCAGAAAGATCTCAATCCGATGTACGGAGCGCCGCTTTATCTCGACGAGACGCCGAGCCTCAGCATCACGGAATTGCGAACAAAGGCGCGTAGGCTCGTGCGCGAAAGGGGTGTGAAAATCATAATGATCGACTATCTTCAGCTTATGAACGCCACAGGTATGAAATTCGGCAGTCGCGAGCAGGAGGTCAGCACGATTTCCCGCTCGCTCAAGGCGTTGGCCAAGGAGCTGAACATACCGATTATTGCGCTTTCACAGCTGAACCGAAGCACGGAGACGCGTGAAAATAAACGTCCGGTGCTTTCCGACCTCCGAGAATCGGGAGCGATAGAGCAGGATGCCGACATCGTATGCTTTATTCACCGTGAGGAGTATTATACGAAATCGGGCTTCGACAGCGAGGGCAACGACATACGCGGTCAGGCCGAGCTTATTGTCGCCAAGCACCGTTCGGGAGCCGTCGGCGATGTCAAACTCCGTTTTGTCAAGCAGTTCGCGCGTTTCGAGAACTGGAACGCCAACTATGACGCCGTGCAGGAAGCGCTGTCGGGCGAATCGGTACCCTCCGGAGGACCGCAAATCATAGATTCGCGTGTCAATAGCCAAGACTTCACGCCTGACTCAGCATCCGCAACCGGATTCGGCGGCGCAGGCGCCGCGTTTGATGCGCCACCGGCCGCCGATATTATGCCCGGTCCGGGAGAGGATCCGATACCGTTTTAGGTTTATGCGTTATAGCCCGGGAAGATGCGGGCTATATATTTGCCAATGATGTCAAATTCAAGATTGACGCGCGTGCCCGGCACGATGCGGCAGAAATTCGTGTTGTCGTGAGTGTAGGGTATGATGGCTACGCGGAAAGAATCCTTCTCGGAATCGCATACGGTAAGCGATACGCCATTGACGGTCACTGAGCCTTTCTCCACTGTCACGTATCCCTTCTTGACCATTTCGGGACTAACCTCGTATTTGAAAGTATAATACCAACTACCGTCGGCCTCCTGAAGATCGGTGCAGACAGCCGTCGTGTCGACGTGGCCCTGCACGATATGTCCGTCGAGGCGACCGTCTATCTTCATAGAGCGTTCCAGATTGACGAGGTCGCCTTCCTTCAGACCGCCGAGATTTGAACGTTCAAGAGTCTCTTTGATGGCCGTTACAGTATACGTGCCGTCGCCCGGGAGCGCAACAACTGTCAGGCAGACGCCATTATGAGATACGCTCTGATCGATGCTCAGTTCATCGGTAAACGGGCATTTCATCGTGATGTGAAGATTTCCTTCGTCGTGCGTCAGCCCTACAACCTCGGCTGCCGTCTCTACAATTCCTGAAAACATATCCTTAGTTTTTCTGTTTTGTGATTGCGAAGCTCTGCTTCGGGTTCTCTTATTTGTCCGCAAAATTAGTAAATAAATCTTATATCGGAGCAAGGGGAAATCTTTTTCTGCGCTCATTTTGCCGGAATCAAAATATTTTCATAACTTTACAACCTAATACCATTGAGATATGATTGATTTTGTATTGCCGCAGAAGATTGACGGGAGCACCCCGCCGAAAATGCCTGAGTCGCGACAGATTACTATCGTGGGTGCGAGTGGAGCCGGGAAAACACGCTTTATGAAAGAATTGATGAAGCGATGCCCGGGGAAAGCGTATTCTCTGTCGGCGCTCGGCGCGTCATTTCCGGAGCGCACGGAATCGACATTGCCGGGGTCGATCGACGTCTTGTATGCCAAAGCGATTAAATCACAGCCATATATGCGTGCCGACGCCGTAAGTGAGATTGACAAAATCGCATATATGATTCTCGCTGACGAGTTTGAGGCATTGCTCTCGCTTAAGGCAGAGCAGAGCGGAACAGGGAAAAAGGTGGTTTTACGCACTACAAAGCTGGACAAATTGCGGTCCTTATGGGAGAAAATTTTTCCCGGCAATCATATCTTGCAGCATACGGGTAAGCTGATGTTTGCCACCGACAGTGGTGAAAACATAATATCTGCCGTCACATTGAGTCAGGGTGAACGCGCCGTGCTTTATTATATCGGTGCTGTTCTCTATGCGATGCCGGAAGCCGTAATCTTCGTCGATTCCCCATCGTTATTTCTCCACCCATCGATTCTAAATACACTCTGGAACGCGATAGAGGAATTGCGTCCCGACTGTACGTTTGTATATAATACCGTAGATGTCGATTTTGTCAATTCCCGAACGGAGAACGTATCTATCTGGGTGAAGAGTTTCGATGTCCACAATAATGCGTGGGATTACGAGATATTTGATTCAGGCAAGCTGCCCGATGATCTGTTCATCGACCTGATTGGTACGCGCAAGCCGGTACTTTTCATAGAGGGGGATATGAAGCACAGTATCGACTCGAAGCTCTATACGCTTGTCTTCCCTGAATTTACGGTTCGTCCGCTGGGGTCGTGCAACAAAGTAATAGAGACGACACGCACATTCAACGACCTTAAGCCGATGCACCAGCTTGACAGCCATGGCATCGTGGACCGCGACCGTCGAACGGACACGGAGGTAGAATATCTTCGTCGCAAGGAAATCTTTGTGCCCAATGTGGCTGAAGTGGAAAATATATTTCTGCTTGAGGAGGTGATTAAGGTCATGGCACAAAGGCGTGGACGAGATCCTGAGAAAGTCTTCAATCGTGTAAGGCACACGGTGATGTCTCTTTTTAGCAAGAAATTCGACGCTCAGGCGCTTCAGCATGTCCGCCACAAGGTGAAACGTGACGTGGAATGTAAGATCGATGCTCGCTTTACGTGCATTTCCGCGATGGAAATTCATATTCGCTCGCTTGTTGATAAGCTTCGCCCGCGCGAAACGTACAATCAGCTTCGTGCCGAGTTTATGAAGATGCTTGATGATGGCGACTATAACGGCGTTTTGCGCGTCTTTAATCATAAGCCGATGCTGGGAGAATCGCAGGTGGCGTTTCTGTTGGGCTTCCGCGATACGGACGCCTATATCGGCGCTGTCCTCGGTGCGCTCAAAGGAAACGGCCGCGATGCAAGGCGACTCAAGGCAGCAATTAAATACAGCTTCGGTCTGGATATGGACAACAAGCCCATCTCGCCGGGACAGCCCTTGCAGACGCAGGAACTGGATGCGGCACCTGATTCCGGACAGATAGAGAAAAAAAATAAAGAGTTATTCGACAAGCAGGTGCGGCAGAGCAAACGTCAAGGGAAACGTTATCATCGAGGACGCAAAATCTGACCGGACGAAGATAAAGAACCGTCAATAAAACATTTATGCGTATCATTACGTTTATTTTATAGGAGAGCATACGACATGTTCTCCCGATAACTAACGCAATATAGATTCAAATGAAAAAGAAACTCGCCATTCTCCGTAATGACCCGTGGCTTGAACCATATTCAGAAGCGATAGAGGGACGCCATCAGGACGTCATCAATACTCTCAATCATATTACAAAGGACTGTGGCGGCTCGCTGACTGCATTTGCCAACGCTTATCAGTATTACGGGCTGCATCGCGACAAGGAGGGCAACTGGATGTTTCGCGAACTTGCGCCAAACGCCACTTGCATCTGGCTCGTCGGTACGTTTTCCGACTGGAAACGCGATTCGCAGTTTAAGCTTCATCCCGCCGACAATGGTGTCTGGGAAGCGAAGATTCCCGGCGACCTTATAAAGGACGGCGACCTTTATAAAATTTACGTCAAGTGGGACAATGGTGAGGGTGAACGCATCCCTGCTTACGCCACACGGGTAGTGCAAGACGAAGATACGAAAATTTTCTCGGCGCAAGTCTATGATCCTGCCAAACCATATAAATTCAAGATAAAGAATTTTACCTCCGATGTGGAGCCGCTGCTTATTTACGAGTGCCATATATGTATGGCGCAAGAGGATGAGGGCGTGGGATCTTACGAAGATTTTCGCAAGAAAATCCTTCCGCGTATAGCCGAAGACGGATATAATGCCATCCAGATAATGGCCGTGCAGGAACATCCTTATTATGGCTCATTTGGCTATCATGTGTCAAGTTTCTACGCTCCCAGCTCGCGTTTCGGCACCCCCGACGAACTCAAGCACCTTATCGACGACGCGCATAAGCTTGGCATCGCCGTGATTATGGACATTGTTCATTCTCACGCAGTCAAAAACGAGGTGGAAGGCCTCGGACGGCTCGACGGCTCAGGCAATCTCTATTTCTATGGAGATCATCGTCGCGAACATCCCGCTTGGGATTCCCTCGTTTTTGATTACGGCAAGACAGAAACGCTCCATTTCCTCCTTTCTAATTGCAAATATTGGCTTGAAGAATATAAATTCGACGGATTCCGTTTCGACGGCGTCACTTCGATGATTTATTATGACCATGGGCTGGGTAAATCCTTCTCGTCTTACGGCGACTATTATGACGGCGGTCAGGACATCAACGCCATAATCTATCTCTCGCTCGCTAATCTCCTGATCCATCAGGTCAATTCCAAGGCTATAACCATTGCCGAGGAGATGAGCGGTATGCCCGGACTCGCCGCAAAATTCGACGATGGCGGAATTGGCTTTGATTACCGTATGGCAATGGGAATTCCCGACTACTGGATAAAGATGATCAAGGAGAAAAAAGATGAGGACTGGCATCCTACCTCTATCTTTTGGGAATTGACAAACCGCCGTGCCGACGAGAAGACTATATCCTACTGCGAGAGTCACGATCAGGCGCTCGTCGGCGACAAGACCATCATCTTCCGACTTATTGACAAGGAGATGTACTGGCACATGGCTGTCGACGACAAGAACGGCGTTGTAGAACGTGGTATGGCCCTCCACAAGATGATACGTCTTGTGACGCTCGCAACGATTAATGGCGGTTATCTAAATTTTATGGGCAACGAGTTCGGCCACCCGGAATGGATAGATTTCCCGCGAGAGGGCAATGGGTGGAGCTATAAGTACGCGCGCCGACAGTGGGATCTCGTAGACCGCGATGATCTCAAATATAAATTCCTCAATCGATTCGATAACGCGATGATTTCGCTTGTGGCGGAAAAATACGGGTTTGAACGATTGCCGGTTGAGAAGCTTTGGGAGAAGGATGACGATCAGGTGCTTGCCTTCGGTCGCGGCGACCTTATTTTTGTATTCAACTGGTCGCCCGTGAAATCTTTCGCCGACTACGGATTCCTTGCGCCGGCTGGTGAGTATGAGGTGGTGCTCGATTCCGATAATCCGGCTTTCGGAGGATTCGGAAATATCGATGACACCGTGCATCATTTCACTATGCCCGATCCCCTGTATGAACCTTCCGGCAAGGGATGGCTGAAGCTTTATCTCCCCTCGCGTACCGCGCAGGTGCTTCGCCTTGTGAAGAAAAGCAAAAGCACAGCAAAGAGCCGGGTTACTAAAAAATAATTTAGTAAATTTGCACAGCAAAAACGAAAATCAAGATATGTCTCAGAATAAAATCGTCATAGCCATCGACGGCTATTCGTCGTCGGGCAAAAGTACTATGGCGCGCGATTTGGCTCGTCGCATCGGTTACGCTTACATTGATAGCGGTGCTATGTATCGCGCGGTGACGCTTTACGCTATCCGCAACGGACTTGTAAATGCCGACGGCAAGCTCAATAATGATGCCCTTATAGCTGCATTGCCCGATATACGCATCGATTTCCATATAGATCCCGAATCGAAAAAGAGCCATACATTCCTTAATGGAGAGGATGTGGAGAAGGAAATCAGAGGGATGGAAGTATCGGCTCTCGTCAGCCCGGTGGCCGTCATCCCTGAAGTGCGGCGTCAGCTTGTGAAATTGCAGCAGCAATATGGCATTGAGAAAGGCATCGTTATGGACGGTCGCGATATTGGAACGACCGTTTTCCCCGACGCCGAGATGAAGGTATTTGTCAATGCTTCCCCGGAGGTGCGTGCCCGTCGACGTTTGTTGGAACTGCAGCAGAAAGGGCAGAACGTAAGCTATGAGGAAATCCATGAGAATATTATGGAGCGAGACCGAATCGATACTACACGAAAGGAATCGCCGTTGCGCAAGGCTCCTGATGCCATAATGCTCGACAATGACAATATGACAATCCCCGAACAGATGGATTTCCTCCTCAATCTTTTCCGCGAAAAAACTTCCTGTTGATGGCAATTATAGAGATTGACAAGGATTCAGGCTTCTGTTTTGGAGTCGTAACCGCCATACGAAAGGCGGAAGAACAGCTCGCCGAGGAGGGCTCACTCTTCTGTCTGGGCGATATTGTGCATAATTCCGACGAGGTGGAACGCCTTGAATCCAAGGGTCTTAAAACAATTACACATTCCGACCTTGCCGAGCTGCGTGATGCCAATGTCCTTTTGCGTGCCCACGGTGAACCTCCCGAAACGTATCGCATTGCCGAGAAACGCAACATCCGCATCATCGACGCCACCTGCCCTGTGGTGCTTCAGCTCCAACGACGCATCAAGCAGGCCTACGATGCCTCCGCCGATTCTATCAATCCACCCCTTATCCTCATTTATGGCAAAGTGGGCCATGCCGAGGTGAACGGACTCGTAGGACAGACCGACGGAACTGCCGTCGTGATACAGAAAGAGGAAGACCTCGACCAAGTGGACCTCAATCGCGACGTGCTTCTATATTCCCAGACCACGAAATCCCTCGACGGATTTCAAGCCATTGTCGATGCAATCAAGAAACGCAAGACAGCCGGGAAGTTTGAATATTTCGACACGATCTGCCGTCAGGTGGCCAACCGTATGCCGCATATTCGCCGTTTTGCCGCATCCCACGAGGTGATTCTTTTCGTCTGTGGGAAAAAAAGTTCCAACGGGAAAGTGCTCTTTAATGAATGTAAGAGCGTCAATCCTCGCGCATATCTAATTTCCAACACTACCGAGATAGATATGGCATGGTTTGAGAATATAGAACGTATAGGCATCTGCGGCGCCACCTCAACTCCATCGTGGCTGATGGCTGACGTGAAAAATTATCTTGAAAAAACACTGAATACATAATGAACGACGCCGAAATCGATGAGAAATTTATGCGTCTTGCCCTTCAGGAAGCACGTATGGCAGCTGAAGAAAATGAGGTGCCGATAGGGGCGGTAATAGTAGTCAATGGCAAAATCGTAGGGCGGGGACACAACCTCACCGAGCGTCTGAATGACGTAACAGCCCACGCTGAAATGCAGGCAATTACAGCGGCCGCCGACACTCTCGGAGGCAAATATCTCCCGCAGTGTACACTTTACGTCACCGTCGAGCCATGTCCGATGTGTGCCGGGGCTCTCGGGTGGGCACAGATTGGCCGTATCGTCTACGGTGCCTCGGATCCCAAACGTGGCTACACTACACTTCTCTCCCCCCAGTCCGCGAAGACGCCTCTTCACCCCAAGACGTCGGTCACGGCAGGGGTGCTTGCCGACGAAGCCGCCGAGCTTCTCCGTACATTTTTCGCATCCCGGCGAAGATAATATCTCCCTGCATCTCACTCCATTACTCCATCTCCCTCTCACAAAAACAATTCAGGACGCCTCCTCTCGGAAGCGTCCTGATGTTTTCTCGACTGAAAAACTGTCGGAATTATTTCTTTTTCTTAAGAATGTCAAGCAGCGAACCGCTGTTTTGCTGATTCTGTTGCTCAGTTTTCTGTTCTGTCTGCGTATCCTGTTTCTTGCCTCCGTTGAAAAGATCGTTCAATACGCCTCCGACGGTGGTTTTCTCACCTTCTACTTTGCCCGTTTTCTCCATCTTGAAGCCCACACAGATACCGTCGTAGCTGCCTAACAGATCTGTAATGCTCTGGATCGTTTTCATACCGGTCAGCTTCCCGGCAAATTGAATCAGCTTCACAAGTTTGTCCGCGTCAAACATCACGTCCATCTGTCCTGACGTCTTGGAGATATAAGTCTCGATATTGCCGAGGCTCATTCCTCCGAGTATCTGGAAGTTGAAGTTGAAATTGCCATTGTCAAGCTTCTTGATCTGTCCGGACATATTGATGCTTTTAATCTTCATTTTGAAACTGCCGTCAGTCTGAATAGTCATCAAGGCACCGGTAAGTCCGAGCTGCTTGTAATAAGGGTCAAGCTTCGTCTCTATGGTTGCTGCAGCTGCCTGACCGCCAGCCTGCTTCAGAAAATTCTCCGATTTGAATTTTACCGCCGAACCGTTTGACGTCCATTCTCCGGCGAGGTCTTCTATGTCAAGTTTGGAGGTTGAGAAAACGCCCTCTATAAGATTGCCGAGCATGGAATTTCCGCTCTTCAGCGACGGAAGTTGATTCGTCTTTGCCGTGGAACATGATGTCCCCGTAGCAAGCAACAACGCTACGCCGGCGATTTTTAAAATCTTCTTAATCATTTTTTTCGATTTATTTTTCCATTATTCTGCATTATTAGACAATTATCTCCGCATTTGGTTTAATCCCGAAGTATTATATGTAAAAAATAGTCTGAAAGGGATATTTATAGTCTAATTTGCTTTAAATAGTATTAATATTTGGTACTTTCAATCATTCTGCTTAACTTTGCAGATATTTTTTATTGGGAAATCTGCAATCTAATTGCTTCCCGTTTTTTTCGTTAGAACTAACGTAATATCCATTTTATTATGAATTATCTATCTAAAATGTCCGTATTGCT
>JAGAUF010000034.1 GCA_017620885.1 Muribaculaceae bacterium | reverse complement strand
TTAAATTTATTAGCATGTATATGCTTGTTTTGCAATCATATAACAATCGTGGATAGAAAAAGGCAAGCCGACTGGTGACAGCCGGCTTGTTGCTTTGTGGGTAAGTCTATTCCTTAAGTTAGTGACATTGTGCCAAAGGCACGTCCCTACACGACTGATACACAACATATTATCCCAACACGACCGATAAAATCATCGGATAATTTCCGCGTCGAATCCCCTAACCGCGTATATGATAACTGTCGTTTTTGTCTGTCGAAGGCTCAGGGACGTGGGGAACGGAGGAAGCGGGCGAAGAGGAGGGGCTGGCCGGAGAGGGAATCGGCTATGGAGAAGGAGGAGGAACGGGGATCGGCGGAGAGGTCGTGACGGAGGATGTCGACCGACTGCCCGTAGATGGCTTCATGGAGAAAGGAGAGTTCAAATCGGCGCGGATAGGTGCGGTCGAAGTCTTCAAGGGTGAAACGATTGAGCAGCAGCACAATATAGCGGATTGTATTGACGTGCCGGTAGAAATCGATGTCGGAGTATTGGAATCGGTAATGGAAGGGGGGCTCGGTGGCGACAAGGTCACGGGAATGGTCGGGCAATTGCGTACCGGGCGGCAGAATCTTGACGTGCTTGGCCTGCGTAGATATGGGCACGGGATTTCCGACAATAAAGTCTTCGGGAAGGGAAAGATGGTCGAGTCCGACATTGCCTCGGTCAGTAGTGCGGATTATCATCCATATAGAGCGGGCATAGCCGATGGTGTTGCCCTCTGCGTCGCAGATGCGGAAATCGCGCGTTGAGAAATGACGGTTCCACCCTTCCACCCATGTAGAAATAGAATAGTTCTCATTGACGGCGGGATAGCGATCCATCTCAATAGTGAGGCGGGAGAGAATCCATCCGGCATTGAGATGTTCCATAGCCGGGTTGCCGATGCCGAGCGAATTGGCGTGAAGTGTGGCGATGTCGATAATTTTCTCGGCAAGAAGCGGGAGCGCCAACTCCTGCTCCGCATTTCCCTCGGCAGCCGAACAATAATATTTTTGCGTAAAAATCCTTTCCATATTATCCTTCAAATTCCTTAAAGATTCCACTCTTTATATCAAACGATGGCAAATTTACGAAAATAAATCTACTCGGACAAATTGCGGGTTAGAATTCAAAGGCGAGACGGACATTAAACTGTCGGCGCGTGAGATAGTTAGGAACGGCATATTGGATGCCATTAACGTCGGTCACCCAGTAGTAGCCGCTGACGTTGGCGATGTCGAAAAGATTGAAGCAGTCTACGCCAAGCACGATGCTTTTGAAATTTCCCCAGAATCCGCTGTGTCGTGGCGCATCACTCGGCGCACCGATAAACTGATAACTGAGTCCAATGTCCACACGCTTATATGCCGGAGCGCGGAACCATGCCACGTCGCGGCTCATACGCGGTGCCACCATCGTCAGTCCGTCGGAGAAGATGCCGCGCAGCGAGAATTTCAGTTTAGGAAATTTCGGGAAATAATCGGTAAAATATAAAGCTACGGAATATCGCTGGTCGGTTGGCAACGGCACTTTTACACCGTTGAGATTCTGTTGCGTCTTCATCAACGAGAAGGAAATCCATGAGTCGGAGCCTTCCACAAACTGTCCGAACAGCTTGAAATCAAGCCCCATCGTGTATCCTTTTGAATCGTTCACGCCCGAATAATCCACCTTCAGGTTGTCGTATTCGTAGCTGATGAGGTTGCCGAGATTCTTGTAATATGCCTCTCCGGTGAGTTTGAACGGGCGGTTGAGAGCCCGGAACGTATAATCGGCGCCAAAAATGAATTGGAGCGCGCGGGGTGATTTTATATTCCGATTGAGCACGACGTAGCCGTTGCCGAGATCGTCTTCCACGGCGTGCCGATATTCCTTATAGAAAGGCGACTGATAATAAAGTCCTGTGGCGAAACGGAACGCCCATGTGTTATGCTTGGCGGGAATGACTGTAATATTGGCACGTGGAGAGAAGAGAAACTCCTTATTGAAATTCCAGTAAGAGCCGCGCACGCCGAAATTGAGAGTCACAGAGGCCTTGTCCGTGTCCCAATAAAAGGAGTCTTCAAGATAGAGCGCGAGGCGGTTGGAACTGATGTCTTGGCGCGACGAGAGATTGTAAATCAGATGGACTCCTTCGGGAAGAGTCGGCAATGAATATCCGGCGGAGTCGCGCCATTCCCACTCCTTCGTGCGGTCGCGAAACACTTCGTGACGGAACTCAAGCCCATAGCTGAGATTATTGCTACGGATTCGCGAATTGCCCTTTAGAAAAGCCTGAAGCACACTCGCTTTCAGTCGGTTGCGGGAATGTTCCATATATTTCCCGACTCCAAGCTCGCCTCCGATAGCGCCTTCGCCACCTGTCCCAGCCTGATTGAGCCAATACTCTCCCGAGATGTCATAGCTCACGAACTCATCGGTAATGAAGCCGGAGAGTCCGAGCTGAAGAGTGTTGGCTGCATTAATGCGGTAATCGGCCGTAAGAGCGCCCAGATAGGTCTGGAAGCGGTCGCGCTCCTCACCGTCGAAATACACCTTGAATTGCTTCACATTGTCCGACGTGCCGAAACTCGTCTCGCGGTCGGACGGCTTAAAATTGAAGTGATTTAGCGATATATTACCCAAGAAACTGAATTTCAGCTTGCTTGACGGTTTCCATGCGATATTGGTCTGATAATCAAAGAACAGGGGATCATACTCACCCCTCTCGTCGAGCGAACTGAGCAACGAATTATTTTTCTTGAAGCGCACGCCGTGCAGCTGCGAGAATTTGCCGCTGTTTTGTCCGAACGATGCCGAGCCGCCCATAAACGAAAGCGCAAGAGAGCCTTGAAGGGCTTCCGGCTCGCGGTATGTGATGTCGAGAGCCGACGACATTTTATCGGCATAGCGTGCCGGGAATCCACCGGAGGAGAAGCGCAGATTGCCCACCATATCGGGATTGACAATGGAAAGACCCTCTTGCTGACCGGAACGCAAAAGCTGCGGACGATAGATTTCCGTGCCGTTGATATAGACAGAATTCTCATCAAAAGAGCCTCCGCGCACGGAATATTGCGACGACATCTCATTGCTGGAATGGACGCCCGCCATAGTCGTAAGAAGAGATTCCACCGAACCTCCGGAGACATCTGGCGAAAGTTTCAGCGATTCCGTGCCGATATTCTGCATGCCGTTCACCTGATTACGTGTGCCCAGCACCTCTACTTCCTGCAGAAGCTGAGTGTCTTCATAGAGCTTCACATTGAGTGTGACATCGCCTTTCGGATCGATAAAACGGCGCGTCACATTCTTATAGCCCAAGCAACTGACTATCACGTCGATTGTGTCGCGTTGCGCCACCGTCAGCGAATAATTTCCTTTAAGGTCGGTATTCGTGCCGACAGCCGTGCCACCTATACGCACCGTGGCGAACTCGACGGGCTTGTCCTGCTCGTCGCTCACTTTGCCACTGAAGCGCACATTGTCGGCCGATGCGAACAGCGCCGGCAACAACATCAGGAGCATGATAATAGTGAGCTTTAAACGTTTCATCTTCTTATTAACGCTCATACGCCCCGATTTATTGCAGACGCTGCCACGTTGTTTCTGCCTGAGACCTACATTTCGTCTACATTATACTCGTCTACTGTCACGTCAAATTCAATCTTGTCAAGAACGGAAGGATTATTGATGGTGATATTATAATTGTAAGCGTGGCCGGGCAGCCATTCCGTAACATTCGGAGACACAACGGGATATACTATTCGTCCCAATTCCGTTTGATCCACAAGCATATAATCGGGAGTATTGCTGTTAGGCCAAAGTTTGGCTCCTGTTGCCGTATCGAAAATCTCGCACTCCACAGCGATATAAGAACCGGCATATACGCCGTTCTCCAACGAAACATCGATAAGTGGCTGCGGGATTATAAAACCGACATTGAGGTTGCCGATAGCATAGTTGGTCGGCAATGATGTGAGGGTCACTTCATCATCGGGTGAGAGAGCATAGAAAAAGAGCATCCTGTCAAGGTTCTGAAGCATGGACCAAGTACCTGTGACGCCCGGCGATGAGGCGTCGGTAGACTGCTGCGGGAAATCGAAAGTTCCCTTGATATAGACGTTATTGACCAAAACATGCGATACCTTCACTTGTATTCGCGTATTGGTCGAACTTAACAGAACATTGACGTTAGCCATGGCATGACGGAAATTCAGATTGACCGGAGCGGAATGTTGCGAAACGCCGATTTTAGTTGAATAAAGCAAATCGACTGTGCCGTCATTGAGGTAACCCGGGATATTTCCACCCTCTCCTCCCGTGATATTAGGTGAATTATTTATTTCAGGACTGTAAGCATAGAAATTCACCGGCGACGTAGGCCAATACGCCTGAGGCGAATAAACCCACTGTCCACCTTCACGTGTTACTTGCACGCCATTCATCAGCATAGAGTTCTGAGTGAATGCATACACGGTAAATTCCTTTATAGACGATGTAGTGGTCGGCACAGCCCGGGAACGGTTTGCAACCACGGCATTAAAGCGTATGGCATCTCCATTCTCAGGAGTGTCGGCGATTTCTTCAGTGCCACATCCCGCTATCGCCGTCGCACCCAATACCATACATATACATGAGTACGCTATTCTATTTTTCATAGTATAAATAAAATTTGTGTGTTTTTATATTTTACATCGGAAACATCCCCGAAGCATTTCAATTTATTATCTTTACATTAAAAACATCGCATCAATCTGTTATGTTCACATCCACTGTCGTCCATCCGTCCACTTCCACATCGAATGAACCGCCTGACTGCTCGGTTTTCTCCAATTCCAGTCCGCGCAGCCGTATGATCACCGACATCGGATCAGGAGCCTCCCTCACCTGCTTTGTCACGTCAAAACGATAAATAAAAACACGGCCGTCAGTAAGCGTCACAAAGAGATAGACGATATTGGGCGCATCCGGATGTTCCGGGATTCCGAACGTGCAAAATTGCCCCTCTATCGCGGACTCGCCACACTTTCCGACATCAAAAGCCAATATAACCGGATTCTCGCCGCGATAGCCGTCGGAGAAACGGTAACATTCGGCCATTCCGGTGAGTGCAGCCGACATTGAGGCGACTCCGGAAAGGTTGCTTACGTCTTCGATAATCAGACAATAATGTGGCGTGATTTGTCGCTGGAGCACAGTAAGAATATTCTCGGGAGACATAACCGATTCCACATCCGTGCCGGAATCGTCGGCCGGAATATATCGCAATCCCCTATCCGTCAGCTCCACCTCCCTGTAACTGCAGCCCCACAGCATATCGGGAGCTTCGACCGATTTTTCGCTGCCTTCTATATCAACCGGGAGTTTCACGGGCAATGTGTACGCCTTCAGCTGTCGATATGTTTCTCCCCTTATGACCGTCCGAAATGTGTCGTCGTTGAAGCTGACAAAAGCGAATCTCCCGGCGTCGAGCGTCACCTTCCCCGCTTCCATACCGGGGAAATCGAAACGCCATTGCTCATCGGAGGCATCTTCGTAAAAAATATATGCCATACCGTCGGGATCAGCGTCCGGGGCCATATTCCAGTCATTTACTATTGTCAAGGCATTGTCGGGGCACGGATCCGGATATTCATATATAAGGCCACACGAAGTAAATCCGCACAGCATTAAAATAAGAAACAATATGACGGGTTTCGATTTACTCATTAATCAGAGGCTGTTAAATATGAAACGCCGACTATCAATAAATGGTTGTATCTCAACTGGGGCACATAACTCAATCGGAAAATGAACGAAGGGAATAATTTATACATAAACACGGGGATTTCATAAAGATTTATGGAAAAGGGTTGATTTAGTAAAAAATAATAATTACCTTTGTGCCATAAAAAAACAACCGAATACTAACTAACCGATTATGAAAGTGAAAAGAATTATATCGCTGCTGTTGGCAATAGCGGTGCTTGGCATAGCCGGTGCTGACGCACAGGGAGTTTTAAAGTCGCCGTCGCAGAAAAACAAAGTAAAGACAGCCATTTCCAATAAAAGTATATTGAAACGAGGCGTTTCCAAGAAAAAAACGACGACCAATAGAAATAACGGCAGTACGACGAGTGGAAACAGTTCGCAATACAACGCCAATCTTGACCTCATTCGCACTGATGTTGCCGTCAGCAATTCTACGTGTCCTCAGCAGATAAGCGAAGGGCTGACGATGACGTCAATCAAATTTAACGAAAGCCGCCGCGCCGTAATCTTCAATTACACGGTTGATTTACCGATGGTCACCGCGGCCGATATGCGCACAAGCCTCAATGATTATGCTTCGAATATGGAGACGCTCAAAGATATGGCCGCGGAAGAGGATATGCAGGTTCTGCTTGAAGCTCTTATCGAGGAGAAAGGTTGCATAGAGCTTAATTTCTATATGAAACGCGAAAACAAGACTGTCAGCTCTACCTACACGACATTCGATTTGAGTTCAGCGTTGAAATATGTGCAGTCTCCTTCATATAACAATAACACAAACACAAGCACAAGCGCAACCGGCTCCAATTCCCAGTATGCAGACGTGGATGCCATCATCAATGCTACGAATATCAATATGCCTATGAACGTAGATTCGACAACGGTACTTGAAAGTCTCTCGCGCGACGGCTCGATAATGTTCTATAACTATACATTGACTGAGGATGGATTTACAGCAGAACAAATCGCACCGTTTAAAGGTGGTATACGACAGTCAATCGAAAACAATTTCGACAATGCGCTGACGCAACAACTTCTTCAGACGCTTATCGACGCCAACATTACGCTGATTCATCGCTATGTAGGAAGCAAGACGGGCGGCAGTTTCGACATTGTATTCTCCCCTTCGGATCTGCGGGCATTGAAAAAATAAGATGTGATGAAGGGAAAAAATTCAATCCTCGCCTTAGCGACAATTTTGATTATGGTCGCTGTTACGGCATGTGGCGGAAACGGGACATCGGAAGAGAAAACGCAAGCTGCGAGAGAAAGCGTGAAGCAGCAGGTGGCGGCTATCTCGAAAGATCTTCCGGTGAGTTTCAAGGGGGGATACACGTTTCAATCGGTTAGCGTGGATGAAAAAAGCAATGTGGTGAGATATTTGTATCGGATAGACACTGCACAAGTGAAATATGTCAATTTCCTCAATGAGAAGAAGATACTCGAAGAGCAGCTCCGACATTCGCTGTCATCGTCCGACGAGGAGATAAAGAAATTCGTCACGCAAGTGGATGAGGCGGGTCTCGACTTCGTTTACCGCTACGAATTTTCCGATGGCAATTTCCTCGACATCGAGATTGATCCGAGCGAAAACAAAGAGGAATCGAATTGACTGATTTGAATATCAAACGGCTTATTAATTAAAAACACAAGAATTATACTTAATCCGAAATGAGAATTATCCGAGGATTGATAATGGCTCTGGCTATGGTGCTTCCGCTTGCGATGGCAGCGGAGGAGGCTACGCTGGATGAGCTTATGAAAGAGCCTTTTGCACGAATGATGTGGAGCGCCTATTATCAGGGCGATAATGAGGCTGCAAAAGCTGCGGCGCAACAGGCAGTCAAGGCTAATAAGAAAAACTATTTCGCTTACAGCATATTAGGAGAAATAAGCAAGACGGAGGAAAACTACGCTGACGCAAAGAAATATTACGACAAGGCTATGAAGATTGTCGAGTCGCCTTCCACAAAAGCTTTCTATAACGTCTGCATAGGCAATCTCTATCTGGCTGAGAAAAAGGATTTGGCAAAGGCTGCCGAACATTTCCGGGCCGCGGCAAAAGATGAAATAAACGCCGGCGACGCTTTTGCCGGTCTTTCGGGAGTAGAACTTGCGAAGGGCGACACAGTGATGGCTGTGCGGTATATGGACAATGCAATCTCAGTGGAGCCTACTACCTCTCATATAATCTCACGGCTTATTATTTCAGAAGAAGGCACGGATGTGGCGGCGCTTCTCAGTCAGGCGATAGAAAACGCCTCGGATGAAGAAGAACTGGAAGCAGCCCTTCTTGCCCGTGTGAAATATGCCGCCAAGACAGGAGATATGAATACGCTTGCTGAGACGAGCGTCAAAATCTTCGCCGTCAACCCTTCTGACGAGTCATTTCTTACGGCCGCATGGGAAGTCGCGCCGGGCGAGCTTACCAACTGTCTGGAGGAGAGGATGTGTTTCGATCCGAAAGAACCTATGTGGCCTATTCAGATGCAAATCCTGATGCGGCATGCCGACAAACCGGTGGAATCGCTCAAATACGCAATTATCGCCGATTCGCTTTCCAATACGCCCTACACCCACGAGGTGCTTGGCAACGCGTATATTGCGTTATGCGATTATCCGAAGGGAGTCGAGTCATTCCGCAAGGCTCCGGAAGGATCTCTGGATCACAAACTCGGATATGCATTGTTTATGGCAGGGAACCGTCCGGAAGGGCTTCAGATGGTGAGAGACTTTGTTGCTCAAGACACTGTTACCGGCATATACTCGGCTAATTTGCTGGCGAATATGACCTTCGTTTCCGGCAATGACAGCGAGGCTGCGGCTCTATATGAAAGAATCAATTCCGAACTCGGCGCGCCAGACCTTCCGACGCTCGTCAATGGTTCGGCCGCTATGAAAAATCTTGGAATGACGCGGCAGAGCGGAGAATGGCTCGATATGGCGGAAAAATCGATTGTAGAAAACGACAGTATCTCGACTACGGAGGAGATGATATCGTGGCTGCCAATCATCCGATTCAGAAAAGGTGACGCCGCCGGCGCGGAGAAAGCAGCCTCCGAGTCGCTTTGCGAAGAGAAAGAACTCAGCGAAGGAAGCCTATATAATTACGCCTGCTATTATGCTCAGGCAGGCAATAGTGCGCGTGCCCTTGAATTGCTCGAGGAATCGCTTGAGAAAGGTCAGGACCCATATTGGGCAGAAATTGACCTTGATTTGAAGAACATTCGCGAAATGCCTGAATTCAAGATTATGATTCAACGGGCCAAGGAGAATATTCGCCGCAAGATTGAAATCATCGAATCGTCGGCCAAATCCTATTTTGCTCCGGCAGTCGGCGTACTCAATCAGGAATGATTCCTGCTTATCGCTGTCAGGAAGAAGAAATCGATGGCGCGTTATCGGACGATAGCGCGCCATCGCTGCATTTTTTTACATTTGAAGATGACGCGGTTAAAGAATATTAAATAAGCCTTAAACCTTAAACTTTTGATTTTGAGCGCTGTCTGATTAATGTACGACAAAGAAAGTCTTCCAAGGGATAGCGGAAGAAAGCCGGCACAACTTTCCGGAAATACATCCCGCGGATGAAAGACTTAATGAAGAGATTGTCGGATACTAATAATCGTGAAACCTGCAGAGGCTGATAACAGGACAACGTAATCGAGCGTCTGCACTAAAACAAGAAATCAAGTGAAGAAAATAGCATTATCATTGGCTACGGCAATTATTCTCGCATCAAGCGCAAGCGCAATGGCTGCAAATGTTCAGCAGAAAGAGGGCGAAGACATTCGCACCGAGCAACAGGACAATAAAAATAAGAAAGACAGAAAGGACAAAAAGGATAAGAAGGGTAAAAAAGATAAGAAGAAAGGTAAAAGACACGGCAAACGCGCCCGTGATTGCCGGAAGTCACCGTGCATCAACGGCAATACGTGTGGCGACCCCGAATGCCGTCCCGGAGAGAATCCGTGCTGTCCTCTTCCTCCCTGCGTAGCTGTATGTCCCGAAGGTGACGAAGACGTACTTCGTCCTTTCCCCGCCGGTTCCGGCGCTCCTGCAGCCGACTGCTGCTTCCAGCGTCCTCCCCGCAGAGATAATGAAAGGGAGATGCACGCCCGTCCGTTCCATAAAGATTATGATGCATTTCAGGGTATCACGCTGACTCCTTCGCAGCAGCAGAAATTGAATGAGCTGAATGACAAACAGCGCGGAAAATTAAAAAAGGAATTCAATAAGGCCAAAGAGAAGAGAGAGAAGATGCGCGCCGAAGCTGAAAAGAAACGCGACAAGATGCGCTCTTCCTACGAAAAAGATCTTCGCGAAATCCTGACTCCGGAACAGTATATGCAGTATAAGCAGAATGAGGCCGAACGGCAACAGGTAGGCAATAGGAATGGCGTACGTAATCGTCAGCATGCAAGAAGAGCTGAATGTTTACAGCCCTGCAACGTGAAGAAAGTACGCAAAGCCGCTGAGCCGCCGATGCAGTACGACAATCAGCCCGAGACAGTATCTCCCGCAGAAAAATAACTCGCAAACGAAATAGTTTTCAGAATTGGTGACCGAAAGGACGTGACGATAATAAATCGCTACGTCCTTTTGATTTATTAGAGAAAAAAAATGAAAAATCAAAAGGGAGTAGATTAAACCTTTTGGGGTTTTAATTGTTTAATATATAGAAAGGTAATTGTAGCCACATTGCCATTCAGTAATAAAACAATGCTTGCTACAAAACGGAGACTCAGGTTGCGACCGGTCTCCGTTTTTTTTGTCCTGTCAGACGGCCATACGGCGTATGGCAGCGTAATGTAATAATATATTATTTCGATTCTTTTTTGCCGAATGAGGGGTCGATATGCACCAGACGGCATGCTATGAAGGTGAAGAGGCAACAAATCATAACGAGCCAGAAGAAATGCACGTAGCCTGCGCCGGTTCCCATGCCGAATAAATCGAGGGAGTTAAGCCGGTCGAAAATCCATCCTGCAGCCATTCCGGGGAGCATCATTCCGAGAGCCATAAACGCCGTACAGAAGGCATAGTGTGATGTCTGCGACTCACCTTGCGAGAAATAAATCAGATAGAGCATAAAAGCGGTAAAGCCGAATCCGTATCCGAATTGCTCGATGAACACGGCAGTGCTGATCCACGCCATCCCTTCCGGCTGAAAGATAGCCAGCAGGCAGTAGAAAAAGCAAGGGAGCGTGAGCGAGAGGGCCATTGGCCATAACCATTTCTTCAGACCTCCACGTGCAATTGCGAGTCCTCCGAGGATACCTCCGAGCAGCAGGGCTATTACGCCGACAGTGCCGTTGACGAATCCGAGTTGTGACGTGGTCAATTGAAGACCTCCGTTGGCGCGCGGATCGATTAGGAACGGCTGTATAAGCTTGATACAGAGAGCTTCCGGGAGGCGATATAGAAGCATAAAGAGAATCGCGGAGAGAATATGCGGCTTGCGGAAGAATGTAACGAAGGTGCGTCCGAAACCTGCGAGGATTCCGCGTGCGGTATCGTTGGAAGTTGCGCGGTCGTTGGCATTGCGAGGCATAAAGAAGATATGCCAGATGGCGACAGCGGCAAAGAATACTGCAAGGATACCGAAAACTCCGCTCCAAGCGGCGGCGATGTTGCCGTACGTACGTTCCAACCATCCTGCGAGAATTACGAGTCCACCTTGTCCGATGAGTGAAGCGATACGATAAAATGTAGAACGTACGCCGACGAAGGCCGACTGCAGATGTGGCGTGAGTTCAATCATATAGTATCCGTCGGCGGCGATGTCGTGCGTGGCGGAAGCGAAGGCAAGCAACCAGAACACAGCAAGCGTAGATGCAAAGAAGAACGACGTAGGCAGCAAGAAGGCTATGGAAGCAAAGCAGACTGCCATAATCCATTGCATAAGAATAGTCCATCCGCGCTTAGTGCCAACGAGATCGACGAATGGCGACCAGAACGGTTTGATAACCCACGGGAGATAAAGCCACCCGGTATAGAAAGCCATTTCAGTCTTTGATATGCCAAGCTGCGTATATATCAGCACCGTGAGGGTATTGACAGCGAAATAAGGAAGGCCCTCGGCGATATAAAGTGTGGGAATCCAGCACCACGGGGACACTTTTCTCTGTATGGTCTTATTCATCTCATTCACGTTTTAATAAGTTAGTAATCAGTCTCCTGTATAATAAAGTTGAAGATAGCAGCGTGCGATGAAATCTTCGTTACAGGGAGCTATATTATCGTTGTCGGCATCGGGGAAGGCAGCGTCGGGAAGCCATCCTTCAGCGAGTATGCGTTTGAGCAGATCAGGGGGACAGAGGCCACGGACAGTAATCAGATTAATGGCGTTGCGGCGAGCGTAAGCTTTGTTGTAGAGCGGATTTACCGGGTCCGCGATAAATCGTGCCACATTTTTTGCCACGAGCATTCCGAAACGCGGAGTCACCATAATGGCGAAATCGCGGTCGTTTTTCATCTGCGGCAGATGGCTTTCTCCTGCTTCCCAACCCAAAGTATTGATGAAAAATTCGTTGAGGCTTTTATAATCGGCGAAATAGAGAATATCGCGTCCATGCATTTCGGTCACTGCGCTAAAATATTTGTGAGTCTCCGCTACCTCCGGCTGTTCATCAGCCGGTAAACGGTCATGCAGGATGAGATAGAGCCATTCGCCGAGGAAAAGAGCGAGCGGTCCGGTGGGTTGCTGGGTCATAGCTTCGTCGAGCATTTCCCGCATACGGATTTCGGCGCCCTCTTTTTCGGGTTCGGCCTGCTGATACATTTGCGCCGTCGTCAGGGCGAAAGCGGGCGTGAGCAGGTAGGAATGATTGAAGAGCCAATGCGAGAAACGCGCTATGAGCGGACGGTCTTCGGGGTCCTTGATGTCGAGCTGGAAACCGATATTGTATTCTTCAGGGAGCGGAGCATCGTCATAACATCTGTCGAGACGGTCAAACCATATACGTGCAAGCGCGAGGACATCGTTATGCAAGGGGAAGAGAAGACGGTGATTGAGGTCGAGCATGGCGATGGCATACCATATCATAAAAGCGACATCAATATAATTCAGCTCGAAATCCACATAGTCATCAGGCTCATCGTGGAAAGGAACAGGACGTCTGTATTTGCGACGGCACTCGGAAATGAACCCTCGCCAAAGACCAGCGTCGGAAAGGATGTCCTGATAATATCCCACTACGCAGAGGGCCACGCGCTGTTTGACCGAATCGTGCAATTTAGGAAAAAGACCGCTTTCGCTCCAATCGTCGAGGAGACGGTTGGTGAGATTGAAATAATATTTGTCGGAGAGCTTTGTTTCGGGATAACAGGGTTGGGATATGTGGAACTGTTCAAACGTGATATGTTGCATTTTCAGGGATGCTTTAATGATATGAAATCAGATTGAGAGGGGTCGAATACTACATTTCTGCCGGGGAAGAGTGAGGATATTTGTCCGTTTGCGACAAACTCGGCAGGGCGGGCTTGCGATATTGCGCCGCCGGGAGTAAAAAGGAGAATATTGTCGGCCATACGAAGCGCCTGCGACACATCGTGTGTGGAGAAAAGAATCGTAGTATTTCGTGCGCGCGAAATCTCTTTAAGCAAATCGAGAATTTCCACACGCGAAGCCACATCAAGGAAGGAGAATGGCTCGTCGAGTAAGATAATCGGTGTATCCTGCGCAATGGCGCGGGCTATCATGGCTTTTTGGCGCTCGCCGTCGCTGAGTCGGTCGATTGTTTCTGCGGCTTTATGCCTGATACCTACTTTGACGAGAGCGTCAGCTACGCTCTCACGGTCTTTCGCACTAAGACGGCCGAAAATTCCGGTGTGGGGCTGGCGGCCGAGAGCCACGAGTTCGTTCACTGTAATTCGGAATGCATCGATTGATTCCGTCGTTACCAGAGACACGGTTGTCGCCATACGTCGTCTGGAATAGGAGGCGAGGGGCTTGCCGAGCAATTCAATCTCGCCCGACAGGGGAGAGAGTTCACCGATAAGAGTACGGATAAGCGTCGATTTTCCGGCACCGTTTTCACCCAGCATTGCCGTCACCTCACCCCCACGCAAATTGAGGTTGATATCGCGGGCTACAACGCGGGTAGGATAGCCGATAGAAAGGTCGCGAGTGGCTAATGTGATATTCATATCTTTCATATCTTACGGCCTTTAAGAATCACATATACGATTACCGGCACTCCAATTACCGGGGTGACGACATTGATAGGCAACACACCGGCTGCGGACGGGAATACAGTGCATAGCGTGCATAGGAGCATAATCGCCGAACCGGAAAGAATCGTCGCGGGGATGAGGACGACATGGTTGGATGTGCCGGTAAGCAACCGGGCTATATGCGGAACAACCAGACCAATGAAACCTATCGGGCCGCAAAAAGCCGTAACGACAGCCGTGAGAAGCCCTGAGAGAGCGAGAAGGATTGTCCTGAGCGATTTCACGGAATAACCCATGGAAGCGGCATAGCGTTCGCCGAGCAGAAGGGCGTTGAGCGGTTTAGCCATCATAAAGGTAGCCACGAGCGCAAGCAGTATCGGGACGACCATAATGAGCAACTGGTCGGTGCGGACGGCGCTGAAACTGCCCATACCCCACATAACAAATGATTTGACATCGTCTGAAGGGGCGAAATAATTCAGCAGGGAGATGAATGAGGAGGCGAGGTAGCCAGTCAGGACACCGACGATAAGGAGCATGACGGGATTCTTCAGATACGAACTGAAGGCTACCAGCAGAAGGATAATGCCCCCGGCGCCGACAAGAGAGCCGATAATAGATGAGACCGAAGAGAGTGGAGATAACGAGGATATGCCGAGCGCCGACGCGCCCATCATGACAATTGCTACGCCGAGGGAGGCTCCGGCGGATACACCGAGAATGGAAGGGCCGGCGAGCTGATTGCGAAACGTGGTCTGAAGCATAAGGCCTGCCACGGAGAGCGCTGCTCCTGTGAGAAGGGACGCGACAGCCATCGGGATGCGCGCCTGACGTACGATGACAGTCGATGTGGCCGACAGATCGGCACCACCGGAGAGAGCATCTATCACCTCGGCAAGAGGGAAACTGACTGCGCCGAAAACGAGCAGAGAGACAAATAGAATCACCGTCAGGACGATAAGCGTGATGAAGACGCACGCATAACGTACGTTTCGTCCTTGGAAACAGTCCTTATTTTCCTGCCATTCGCTCATTTCATCCGCCGATAATATTTAAGACCCTGCGGCTCCTTATTTTCCGCCACCGCCTTGAAAATCGCCGCATACTCGGCAAGGACTTTTTCAGGGTGATAGACAGAGAAATTAAAAAGCGGCGTTTCCTCGGTATTGACATAGAAAACGTTCTTCTTGTCGAGGGCGTCGAAATGAACGTATCGATTGTCCATCTTCAGCAATTCCTCTCGTGAGGCCTCTACTCCGAAGAGCTTAAGCAGCCATACGTCGGCGTCGCGGGCGTCAGCAAACACCTGCTCATAACTAAGGCTCAGCGAACCCGACGATTTATCATCGCTCTTGAAATAATTGCCGCCGGCGTCCTTAATCAGCCGGGCTTGAAAACTATTTCCTCCGGGCACGTACCAGATACCTTGATACATATTTTCCGTCAGCACTTTCGGACGATTGTTCAGTTTCGCGGTTGCCTGCGACAATGCCGTATATTCGGATTTCACCGTGGAATAGATGCTTTCTGCTTTCGTCTGTTTCCCGGTGAGCGCGCCTATCAGTTTGATCCATTCTGCACGTCCGAGGGGAGTATTTTCCTGATTATCAACCATCTTTATGACCGGGATGCCGAGACCGTCAATACCCGTCACGTCCATCCCCTCGTAAAGATTGAGGATGATGCAGTCAGGCGAGAGTGCGAGAAGTTTTTCACGCGAAGGGGTCGCCGCGGCGCCGGCGTCGACAATTTGCCCGGATGCGATTCGGGATTTGATTCGCGGGTCCGTGAAATATTGTGCGTCAGTGACGCCCTTGATGACATCGAAGGAGCCCAGCTCGTCAAGTGCGCCGGCTGTCACCGAACTGTATATGAGGGCGGATTTTATCGGTGTACGAATTACTATGCCTCCCGTCGAAGGAACATCTTTTATCGAATCAGGTACTAAAAGATATGTGAGTTTCGGCGTAACAGAATCGGCAGGAGAAAAAAACTCTGCCACTGTATAGCCGTCGCGGTCACTGAGACGAAGCAATTTTGCATCGGGCGCTAAATCGACGCCCGTTTCTGTCGTGCGCTGTGTACCGGACGAACAAGAACAGATAATTATAGCCAAAAGAATGTTCAGTCCGTATACAAATTTCTTTAACGGTTTGAAATCCATGACAATTTAGATTTCAATATTGTCGAGAGGATATTGCTTCTGCTCGCCCGTTTTCATATCGCGGACTGTGACCACACCGTTCTTCAGCTCGTCTTCACCGATAATGGCCACACGGGGCACTTTCAGCGCGTCGGCATACTGGAATTGTTTTTTCAGTTTTGCCGTATCGGGGTAAAGAGCGGCAGAAATACCTTTGAGTCTCAGGTCGGCAACACATCGCATCGCAGCCTTGCGTTCCTCCGCGCCGAGATTTACAAAGAGCACATCTACTGTATCGAGAACCTCTTCGGGGAATTTATCGAGAGCTTCGAGCACGTCGTAGATGCGGTCGGCGCCAAACGAGACGCCCACACCGGATAGACCAGACATACCGAAGACGCCTGTAAGATTGTCATAACGTCCTCCGCCTGAGATACTTCCGATTTCAGTGTCGAGAGCCTTCACCTCGATGATGACGCCGGTGTAATAGTTTAGACCACGCGCCAAAGATACGTCAATGTCGGTGACGCAAGCAGGATTGAGCGCGATGAATCCCTCGTAGACTTCGGTCAGCTCATCCACGCCTTTACTGCCCGTTTCCGACGAGGCAAGAAGCTCACGAAGCGTCGCGATCTTCTCCTCATTCGTGCCCGAGAGGAGCAACAGCGGACGCAGCTTGGCAATGGCCTCGTCGCTTATCTCTTTGGATCGCAATTCTTCCTCTACCGCATCCAGACCTATCTTGTCTATTTTGTCGATAGCTACGGTGATGTCGACTATCTTGTCGCTTTCACCGATAATTTCCGCGATACCGGAAAGGATTTTGCGATTGTTGAGCTTGATTGCCACGCGGATATCGAATTTGGAATACACGTAGTCAAGCAGAGAGAGAAGTTCGATTTCATTGAGAAGCGATTCAGACCCCACAACATCGGCGTCACATTGCCAGAATTCACGATAACGTCCCTTCTGAGGACGGTCGGCACGCCACACCGGTTGCATCTGGAAACGCTTGAACGGAAGCTGAATATCGTTACGATGCTGCACTACATAGCGAGCAAAAGGAACCGTAAGGTCATAACGCAACCCCTTCTCACAGAGAGCGGAAGCAATCTTCGGAAGGTTCTTATCCGAGAAATCATCCTCGCTGACCTTTTTAAGGAAATCGCCCGAATTGAGAATCTTGAAGAGAAGTTTGTCACCCTCTTCGCCATATTTCCCCATCAAGGTGGAAAGATTCTCCATTGCCGGCGTCTCTATCTGACGATAGCCAAACAAGCGGAAAGCGCCTCTGATTGTGTCAAATATATAATTGCGTTTCGCCATCTCGACCGGCGAAAAATCTCTCGTGCCCTTAGGTATACTCGGTTTCTGTGCCATAATAATCAATCCAAATTTATTGCTTGTCCCCTACTTCATCCCTCTTCCTACATTCCAAACTCTACACTTCCCCTTTTCTTCTCAAAATAATATGCAAAAATAGCAAAAAAAACTCACACGCACAAGCACCTCGCGCATCCAACATTGATTTTTAAACATCGCCGTCATCATCGCTTTGCCTATGTTAGCGGAATTTTGTAATTTTGCAGATTGGACTATATTCCGCATTTTTGTACCGGAGTGAAAACAATCTTCTACTGCATACTGGCGATTTTGGGCACGGCTTTGTTATGGTCGTGTTCAAGCGCACGTCACGTGCCGCAGGGACAATATCTACTCGACAACGTGTCGATCGAGATAGACGATTCGACCGACAATATTTCCGAGCAGGAGATGCGCACATTTGTCCGCCAACAGCCCAACCATAAGATGCTATGGTCGATGAAGCTTCAGCTCGGCATTTACAATATGAGCGGCAAGGACTCTACCAAGTGGTGGAACAAATGGATCCGCAAAGTGGGCGAACCGCCGGTGATTTTCGACAGCGCGCAGACCGACGACGGTGTGCGCCAACTGACCAAAGCACTGATAAACAAAGGTTATCTCGGCGCCACGGTAGATGTAGATACTGTTCTCAACACCAAGAAACGCAAAGCGGACGTCACTTACCGCCTGCATCCCGGCATTCCGCACCGTATCAGCTCAATTACATACGACCTCCCCGACGATTCTCTCGGATATGAAATCCTCCGCGACACGTCACAGTTCATCATCCGGAAGGGAGATTTACTCGACCGCTCATTGCTTGAGGTACAACAGGACATCATCACGCAGAATCTGAGGCGCAACGGATATTATTCTTTCACGAAAGACTTCATAACGTTTTCAGCCGATACGACGGAAAACAGCTACGATGCCGATCTTACTCTGCGCGTCAATCCACCGCGCACGATGCCGGGACGGGAAACGACCGACGTCAGCCACCTGCGCCATATAGTCCGCAGCATCACCTGCATCACCGACTATAATCCGTCCAAAACGGAGAATCTCCGCGACATCGCGGGTCTCGATACAGTGATGTATAAAGGGCTGACTATCTGCTATGGAGGAAAGCGTTATCTGCGTCCGTCGGTTCTCTACGACAACTGTTTCATCCGTCCCGGACAGCCATACGACGAAGCAGACGTCAATCGTACATACACGGCTTTCTCGCGTCTCGGCATACTGAAATTCACCAATATACGGTTTGAGCCGGCGGGACGCATCGGCGACCTCGAACTGCTTGACGCCTATATTCTGCTGACTCCCGGGAAATCACAATCGGTAACATTTGAAATTGAAGGGACCAACTCCGAAGGGGATTTGGGCGTGGCGGCCGCCATCGGATACACGCACCGCAACGTAGGCAAAGGAAGCGAGACGCTTTCCGCCAAGTTCCGTGGCGCATACGAATCGCTCAGTGGCGACATTAAGGGATTGATCAACAATCGGTTTATGGAGTATTCGATTGAAACGGGGATAGCGTTTCCGAAATTCAAAGCTCCATTTCTGCGTGAAAGTTTCAAACGCAAAATCCAAGCGCAGACGGAATTCAATATTTCTCTCAACTATCAGGAACGTCCGGAATACACTCGTATCATCGGTACTGCCGGCTGGTCATATCGCTGGAGAGAAAGATACAGCGCCAACCGCCATGTATTTACTCCCCTCGACATCAATTACGTTTATCTTCCCAAGAGTACAAATGATTTCATCAACGAAATAGCTCCCGACAATCCTCTGCTTCGATACAGCTACGAAGATCACTTCATTATGCGTCTCGGCTATCAGTTTTATCACACCAACAAGCGCCGTGACAATATTTTCGCCCGCAATCTGCAGAAGGACATCTACACGATACGCGTCAATGCAGAAATAGCCGGCAATCTCCTTTTCCTTATCAATTCGATTTTCACGCACCGCAGCGATTTTCATAGTGAACCTTACAAGGTGTTCGGCATCCGATATTCACAATATTTCAAGGCGGAAGGCGATTTCGGCTACGTGCATTATTTCGACCGACGGAACTCTATAGCGTGCCATGCCGGGCTCGGAATCGGCGTCCCCTACGGCAACTCATACGTACTTCCTTTCGAGAAACGGTTTTATGGCGGAGGAGCCAACGGCGTACGCGGATGGGCCGTGCGCACGCTCGGTCCCGGCAGCTTCAACGGCTCCAACTCCGTGAGCAGTTTTATGGAGCAATGCGGCGATATTCGTCTCGATATGTCGGTAGAATACCGTGCAAAATTGTTTTGGGTAATAGAGGGGGCTCTCTTTGTGGACGCCGGAAATATATGGACAATTCGCGATTACCCTGAACAACCCGGGGGCGCGTTTAAATTCAATCAGTTCTATAAGCAGATAGCTGCCGCATACGGAGTCGGTATACGTTTGGATTTCAATTACTTCCTCATACGTTTTGATATGGGTATGAAGGCGCATAATCCCGCATCGGGCGCGGAGCGATGGCCACTCATTCATCCGGACTGGGGAAGAGACCACAGTTTCCATTTTTCCATCGGCTACCCCTTCTGAGAACGGTAATAAATTACAAAATTATGAAACAGTTAGTTATTTTCGACCTTGACGGAACACTTCTCAATACTATCAACGATTTGGGCAATTCCGTAAATTACGCACTCTCTAAAATGGGATATGCCGAACATCCGCTCACTGCATACAAGTATATGGTAGGCAATGGCGTTCGCAAACTCGTAGAACGCGCTCATCCCGACTCCAATCCTGAAGAGACCGACGAGCTTCTGAAATATTTCCGCGAGCATTATGACCTCCATTGCACCGACCTTACCGAGCCTTATCCCGGCATAGTAGAACTCCTCAGTGATCTCACAGCCCAAGGAATCGCAATCGCCGTCGCATCCAACAAGTATCAAGAGGCCACAGAAAGAATCATACACCATTTCTTCCCCGACTTCACTTTTGCGGCCATTAAAGGGCAGATACCTGAACGCCCCGTAAAACCGGATCCCTCGATAGTTTTTTCCATTCTTAACGAATTTCCCACACCGAAGAACAACATTCTATACGTAGGCGACTCCGCTGTCGATATGGAGACGGCACGCCGCGCTTGCATTGAATCAGTAGGTGTAACGTGGGGATTCCGCCCTGTCAGCGAGCTGCGCAAGGCCTTCGCCGACCATGTAGTATCCTCACCCGCGGAAATTCTCAAATACATCAACAACCGTTTCGCCTGATGACGCAGCTGACGTATATATATCACGACGGTTTTCTCCTTGAAACGCCACTTTGCAACATCGTCTTCGACTTCTGGCGACTACCTTCCGGAGAAGAAGCCACAGAGGGAGAGATGCCCTGCTTCCTGCAGCACCTCGCCAATCCCTCCTTGCCGCTCTATATCCTCGTCAGTCATTTTCACAAGGACCATTTCAATCCGGTGATTTTCTCTTGGCTTGATTTCTTCCCGCACGCACATTTCATCATCAGCAAAGACACAGCGCGTCACGCTCGCCATCATCTCCGGCCGGACTCGATGTACAAAGGCCACAAAGTGCCCGAAACTAACTACACCGTCCTGCGGCCGGGCGAGACATACTCCGACGCGCATCTCACCATCCGCGCCTTCTCCTCGACCGACACCGGCAACAGCTATGCCCTCACCATCGGCGATCTCCGCGTCTTCCATGCAGGCGACCTGAACGCATGGATGTGGAAGGATGAATCGACGGAAAAAGAAGTTATGGAAGCGATAGGTGCTTACGAGAAGATACTCAAGGAGATTGCGGCGGAATTTCCGACGTTTGATATTGCTATGTTCCCCGTTGACAGCCGTATAGGAACCGACTGGTGGGAAGGAGCCTCCCGCTTTGTACGCGCCATCAACGTAAAGCGCTTCATCCCGATGCACTTTGAATTGGCCGACACACCCAAACAGCTTCAACAGCGGCACCGCGACGCCCTCGATTTCCTCGCCTACGCCAACCACTCCCGCGGCGAATACCTCTCCCCCGGCCGTCTCCTCATCCCCTGATTCCACTCGCACCTTTCCGCTATCGATGGCACAAATTTGGGGGACAGCGTCATTTTACTGCATTAGGGTTGAGAGTAGGCAAGGTATCTGACGCAGATTATAAGGAAAAGACTCGCCATAATAGCGAGTTTTTTATTAAATTTGCACTAAATTCTGATTACTATGTTCACAGCTTCCGAAAAAAGGAAATCCAATATAGCCGAATATCTCCTCTATATGTGGCAAATAGAGGACCTTATCCGCGCAAACGGTCTGGACATCGATAAAATCCACGAAAATATCATATCGCGCTATAAGGGTCTGAGCGAGCAGCAGCTCAAGCAGATGAAGGAGTGGTATGAGTCGCTGATTGATATGATGCGCTCTGAGAATGTTCAGCAATCCGGGCATCTGCAGATGAATAAAAACATCATCCTTCAACTCGACGAACTCAATTCGCGCCTAATCCGCGACCCGAAATTCGCTGCCTACGCCGCTGAATATTATCACGTTCTCCCTTACATTGTGGAGGTGCGCGCCAAAGCGGGCGAGAATAAATCCGGAGAAATCGAATCCTGCTTCAATATCCTCTACGGCATCCTCCTTCTGCGTCTGCAGCATAAGGAGATCTCCAAAGAGACGCTGGAAGCTGCCGGAGTGATATCGAAATTTTTAGCGCGGTTAGCCGCCTATTTCGTCAAGGATGAAGAGGGGACTCTCTTCCAGAACGACGATAAATAATACCATTGAAAATGAAGATACTCGTCACAGGAGCCGACGGACAGCTCGGCAAAAGCCTGAAAAAAGTCTTCGACCCGCATCCCGAATTTGATGTCGCATACACCGATGTGGATGCCCTCGACATCACTGACCGTATGGCGGTGGAAGAGTTCTTTGCGGCCGACAAATATGACCTTATCATCAATTGCGCCGCATATACGGCTGTCGACAAAGCCGAAAGCGACTCGCTGACTGCCGCGCGCATTAATACGGAGGCTGTCGGCAATTTAGCCCGTGTAGCCCGTGAAAAGGGGATGCGTGTGATCCACATCTCCACCGATTACGTTTTCCCCGGCGACAACTGCCGCCCTTACGTCGAAAACGACGAGCCGCGCCCGACGTCGATATACGGACGCACGAAGCTTGAAGGTGAAGCCGTGCTCAAATCATTCTGCCCCGACGCTATAGTAATACGCACGGCATGGCTCTACTCCGAAGACGGAAATAATTTCGTCAAGACGATGCTCGACAAGGGAAGCAACGGCATCGACCTGCGCGTCGTAACCGATCAGATTGGCACGCCTACATACGCCCGCGACCTCGCCACAGCTATCCTCGCCATCATCCGACACGAGCAATGGAAGCCCGGCATCTATCATTTCACCAACGAAGGCGTCGCATCATGGTATGATTTCGCCAAAAGCATCTTCCGTATCGCCCGCCTGAAAGTAAATGTAGAGCCCGTAGCCACGAAAGATTATCACACGGCGGCGAAGCGCCCCATGTATTCCGTGCTCAATAAATCGAAAATCAAAACTACTTTCGGCATCAGTATTCCCTATTGGGAGGATTCCTTAGCCGATTGCATCCAACAAATATCAGACAGACTATAAGATTATGTCCGAAGAGCTTAATAAGCAAATAGCGAAACGCCGCACATTCGCCATCATATCTCACCCTGACGCCGGTAAAACGACACTGACCGAGAAGCTACTTCTCTTCGGTGGCGCTATCCACGTAGCCGGCGCTGTCAAAAGCAATAAAATCAAGAAGACCGCCACATCCGACTGGATGGAGATAGAGAAACAACGCGGCATCTCCGTGGCCACCTCCGTAATGGGCTTCAATTATGAGGATTATAAAATCAATATCCTCGATACGCCGGGCCATCAGGACTTCGCCGAGGATACGTTCCGCACGCTGACAGCCGTCGATTCCGTCATCATCGTCGTCGACGTAGCTAAAGGTGTCGAGACGCAGACACGCCGACTGATGGAAGTATGCCGTATGCGCAAAACTCCCGTCATCATCTTCGTCAATAAGCTCGACCGCGAAGGTCTCGACCCGTTCGACATCCTCGACGAGCTCGAATCTGAACTGAAAATCGGCGTCCGTCCCCTTTCATGGCCCATCAATATCGGCGCCAAATTCAAAGGCGTATACAACATATATGAGCACGGACTCGACCTCTTCACCCCATCTAAGCAGACAGTCACAGAACGCATCGAAATCAACGACATCAATTCGCCGGAAATCGACAAGCTCGTAGGGGAAGCCGACGCAGCAAAATTGCGCGAAGACCTCGAAATCGTCGAGGGTGTTTATCCGGATTTTGACGTCGACGCCTATCATCGCGGCGAACTTGCTCCGGTATTCTTCGGATCCGCTCTCAATACATTCGGAGTAAAAGAATTGCTCGATTGCTTCGTGCGTATAGCTCCCGAACCGCAGCCCGTACAAGCAGAGGAACGTGTAATCGATCCGCACGAAGAGACTTTCTCAGGATTCGTATTCAAGATTCACGCCAATATGGATCCCAACCATCGTTCGTGTATCGCCTTTGTCAAAGTATGCTCCGGCAAATTTGAGCGCAACGTGAATTACAAGCATATCCGACTCAACAAGCAGCTTCGCTTTGCCGCTCCTACTGCATTTATGGCGCAGAAAAAAAGCATCGTCGATGAAGCATATCCCGGCGACATCGTCGGCATTCCCGACACCGGCAATTTCAAAATCGGCGACACGCTGACATCCGGTGAAGAGGTGCATTTCAAGGGTCTCCCCTCCTTCTCACCCGAAATGTTCAAATATATCGAGAACGCCGACCCCATGAAAGCCAAACAGCTCGACAAAGGGATTCAGCAGCTTATGGACGAAGGTGTCGCACAGCTATTTGTCAATCAGTTTAACGGCCGCAAGATCATTGGCACAGTCGGTCAGCTGCAGTTTGAGGTAATCCAGTACCGTCTGCTTCACGAATACGGCGCACAATGCCGTTGGGAGCCTATCTCGCTATATAAGGCTTGCTGGATCGATTCTGACGATGAAGCGGAACTCGCCGCCTTCAAGAAACGCAAGCACCAGTTTATGGCCATCGACCGGCAGGGACGCGACGTATTCCTTGCCGACAGTTCCTACGTTCTCTCGATGGCACAGCGCGATTTCCCCAAAATCCGCTTCCATTTTACGAGCGAATTTTAATCCCCTCTACCAACGTATACATCAATCAAGCGAGCGTGACGGTTTCATTCCGTCACGCTCGCTGTATTATATCATGTATCTGTATGCGTTAGCGCTTCACATCATAACCTTGGTCGCGCAGATAGTCGAGTATGCGATATTCCATAGCGTGGCGATAATAATCGAGGATATGGTCGCACCAGTCGTTGGTGCTCGTGCCACCGGCACGCGTCTGATTATACTGCTTGACTATATCGTCGTAAGCTTCCATCTCTTCCACCATTTTATCTTCATCCTGACGATAGCAATTCTTATGGAAGACAACGCTTGCAGGCTGCTTGGGCTTCAGATCGGGCTGCTCGCGGGGGATACCCATGGCGAGGCCGCACACCACGAAGACACCTTTCGGCAATTTCAACATCTCAGCGAGACGCTTGGGGTCTACTGTACGCAGATAGCCGACGCAATTTGTACCCAGACCACACGACTGAGCGGCAACGACAGCGCTCATCATAGCCAGCGAAGCGTCGATGATGCCGATCGTCACAGCATCCATTGTATTCGTGAACGGAGGCACTTCAAAGCCTTTCTTCTCTGCAAGTTTCGTGATTTTGTTATAGTCAGACAGGAAAATGAGCAGACGATTGCACGTCTTCAGCTGCTTCTGATTGGTCATCATATAGAGCTCCTCCTTAAGGGACTGATCGTCTATGTCGATGACGGAGAACTGCTGACCGTTATAGCTCGTAGGTGTGTTGCGGATAGCATCGTAGATGAAATCCATCGTCTCCTGCGGAATTGCTTCGCGCTCGTAGCGGCGCACACTTGTGCGCTCCAAGAGTGATTCTTTTACGCTTTTCATATTTTGGATAAATAATATTTACGATTTAAATATATAAGCAGCGAGATGACAAATGCCCCTTTAAAAAAGAGCCCTAAAGCCGAATAAACAGCTTAGGGCTCCCATATAAGGGCCACATCAAAGGAATGTGATAAAACTCCGACTGACAGGATTTGAGTGCTTCAATGCCTTTGTAATCCCCCGTGTCTTGAAGACAACACCCTGAGGTGTGGGGCCCGCCATTGGCAGGAAAGCTTGTCTCGGTGTTTTGTAAGATTTGATGAGTTTCCCAATTAGCTTTGATGTGGTTTATCTTTATTCAGCTCTCTTGCTTTGATTTTATAACGCAAAATTAATCATAATTGTTTATATCACCAAATCCAAAAACATATTTTTCCTGATAAAAAGGTTGAAGAGGATGAATCATATCGAGATTCATCCTCTTCCGTCACAGAATTTCCTTTGGTATTTCTGTTGCACAAGGAGACGTAACTCCTTGAGCCAACGCTTACTTATGCGTTCTTAACTTTGTCTACGATAGCCTTGAAAGCAGCGGGGTTGTTCATAGCGAGGTCGGCGAGCACCTTGCGGTTGATCTCGATACCTGCTTTATGAATAAGGCCCATCAGCTTGCTGTAAGAAAGGTCCTCAAGACGAGCGGCAGCGTTGATACGCTGGATCCAGAGGGCGCGGAAATTGCGCTTTTTCTGCTTGCGGTCGCGGTAAGCGTATGTAAGACCTTTTTCCCAAGTATTCTTGGCTACGGTCCATACATTGCGACGGCTTCCATAATAACCGCGGGTCAGTTTAAGGATTTTCTTTCTTTTTGCTCTTGAGGCAACGTGGTTGACTGATCTTGGCATCTTTTTTGAATTTTTTGATTGTCAGCGGCTCTTATTCAGAGCTCTTTTCTGCTGGACATTCGGTTAATAAAAAAGTTTTTGTTTGTTTGGGATTATGAACTTAACGAAGATTGAGAAGTTCTTTTACGGCCTTCATATTGGCGTCTGCAACGAGTGCCGTATGGTCAAGATTTCTCTTGCGCTTCTTGGATTTCTTCGTAAGGATGTGGCTGTGATAAGCGTGTTTCCTTTTCACTTTCCCGGTGCCGGTCAACGCAAAGCGTTTCTTGGCGGCGGCGTTAGTTTTTACCTTAGGCATTTTTGTTTGAAAATTTAGTTGTTTTAATTTACCTCGGCACTGAGTGCCTACGGTCTCTATTTATTTCTCTGTGTTTTTTTCGTTATTTACCCGACTCAATTCCGCAGTTTTTATTCTGCGTCTTTGGCCGTTTCGGGTGCGTCTTCTTGCTTCTCGCTCTTCTGCTCCTTTTTGGAAGTTGCTTTCAGCGGAGCGAGCATAATGCTCATTCGTTTCCCTTCGAGCACCGGCATCATCTCTACCTTACCGTATTCCTCAAGGTCGTTGGCAAATCTGAGCAACAGCACCTCTCCCTGATCCTTGAATAGGATGGAACGTCCGCGGAAGAAAACGTAGGCTTTCACCTTGGCGCCGTCTTTCAGGAAACCGACAGCGTGTTTGAGCTTGAAATTATAGTCGTGGTCGTCGGTCTGAGGCCCGAAACGTATCTCCTTGACCACAACCTTAGCCGCTTTTGCCTTCTGCTCTTTCTGGCGTTTCTTCTGCTGATAGAGGAATTTCTGGTAATCCAATATCCGGCATACGGGCGGTTCTGCATTGGGTGAAATCTCGATGAGATCCAGCTCCATGCTTTCGGCCAGTTTACGGGCTTTATCTATCGGATATATGCCCTGTTCTACGTTGTCGCCTACGAGACGGACTTCACGCGCGCGGATATTCTCGTTTATTATATAGGGATCCTTGGCGTTTCTGTCACCCGGACGACCCCGGCGGCCCGGCTTCGGGCGCGGCGCTGACGGACGACGCGGTCCGCCAAATTGTGGTTTTTTCTCCATTAATTAGATTTACCTTCCCGCGGTGTAGCGCGGGTCTCTATTCAATTTGCTATTTATTAATTAATTATCCTTTTTCTTTTTCCCTTAGTCCACTTCTGCGATAATCTCCGTGAGAATTTTCCTATCTCGGAATACCCGAAGTATAATGCCGAGATGGGTTTAATTATTCCTCCGGAATCATCTGTGCTACCTCATCGTTTATTGCAGCGGCAAAGTCAGCAATCTTCATTGAACCCTTGTCGCCTTCACCCTGCTTTCTGACGGAAACTTCGCCATTCTCGGCTTCTCTCTCTCCGACAACAAGCAGATACGGCGTCTTTTTCAGTTCATTATCGCGTATCTTCTTGCCGATCTTCTCGTTGCGGTCATCAACGAATGCACGCACACCGGCCTTGTCAAGTTCCTTAGCTACTTCAAACGCGTAGTCGTTGAATTTCTCCGAAATCGGGAGAATAACAGCCTGTTCGGGGATGAGCCACAGCGGGAGCTTGCCGGCAGTATGCTCAAGAAGCACGGCTACGAATCTTTCCATAGAGCCGAACGGCGCACGGT
>JAGAUF010000033.1 GCA_017620885.1 Muribaculaceae bacterium | reverse complement strand
AATGCAGAGCGGCAGCATTCAGGTGTACGTTATCTGGTATTTCATCGATGCGCTGGTATTGGCAGCGATCACTTGGCTGTGTTTAATCTGATATCACGAATCGCGTAAATTAAAAGATTATGTTTGGCAATATTCTAATCTGGTTTGTAATAATTCCCGTCCTGATGCTGGCGGGACTGGGAGTCTGCCGCAACAGCGGTATGAACGCCATCCGCGCCGTGATGGTCATAGGTTCGACAGCGTTGCTCGCCCTCTCAGCTTATGTCTGTATTGATTTTCTCGCGCTTCGCGCGGCAGGGGATACCTCGGAAATGCTCTTCACCGGGTCATGGATGTGGTACGCTCCGCTAAATATCCACCTCGCTGTCGGTGTCGACGGTATCTCGGTTCTCATGCTGATGCTTTCGTCGGTTATCGTATTCGCAGGTACGTTTGCTTCTTGGAAAATCAACCCGCTGCCGAAGAACTTCTTCCTTTGGTTCTGTCTGCTTTCAACGGGTGTGTTCGGATTCTTCATCTCGATCGACATATTCACGATGTTTATGTTCTACGAGGTTGCACTTATCCCTATGTACCTTCTGATCGGCGTATGGGGCACGGGGCGCAAGGAGTATTCGGCTATGAAGCTGACGCTGATGCTTATGGGTGGCTCGGCCTTCCTGATGCTCGGTCTGCTCGGTATATACTGGCACTCCAGCACAGATCCCAACGCTTTGACTTGGAACATCCTTGAAATCGCCCACAATGGCGCTATTGATGCAGGATGGCAGAATATCCTCTTCCTCTGCACTTTCGTCGGATTCGGCGTCCTCGGTGCAATGTTCCCGTTCCATACTTGGAGCCCCGACGGTCACGCTTGCGCCCCGACAGCTGTCTCAATGCTTCACGCCGGTGTGCTTATGAAGCTTGGTGGTTACGGTTGCTTCCGTATCGCTATCTATTTGCTCCCGGCTGCAGCCAACGAGCTCGCTTGGATTTTCATCATCCTGACCGGTATAAGTATCGTTTACGGTGCATTCTCCGCTTGCGTTCAGACCGACCTTAAATACATTAACGCTTATTCATCAGTATCGCACTGCGGTATGGTGCTTTTCGCAATCCTGATGCTCACTCAGACGGCTATGACAGGTGCAATCCTCCAGATGCTCTCTCACGGTCTTATGACGGCACTCTTCTTTGCCCTGATCGGTATGATTTACGGTAGAACCCATACGCGTGACATCCGTCAGATGGGCGGTTTGATGAAGATTATGCCTTATCTCGGTGTCTGCTACATGATCGCCGGTTTCGCATCTCTCGGTCTTCCCGGTCTCTCCGGCTTCGTCGCAGAGATGACGATCTTCTTCGGATCGTTTGAGAACGCCGATCTCTTCCACCGTGTATTCGTCATCGTCGGTACCGGCTCGATTGTAATCACAGCAGTCTATATCCTGCGTGTGGTTGGTAAGCTGTTGCTCGGTCCCGTGCAGGATGAACACCATCTTTCGCTCACCGACGCTTCTTGGTTTGAGCGTCTTTCCACGGTAACTCTGATTGTCTGCATCGCAGCTATCGGTTGCTTCCCGAACTGGATTGCCCAGACGATTAATTTCAGCTTCAACCCGATTATGGAAGCTGTTAAAAACGCAGTAATTTAACGAAAATAACAAGACAATAAAATGGACTATTCACAATTTGGACAGATGATTCCTGAACTCATTGTTCTTGGGATTTTCATGATTGTTTTGATCTTCGACGTGTTCTCGAAAGACCACGCGTCAAAGAAATTCCTTACGCCGCTCACGACGATTCTCTTTGGTCTCGGCACATTAGCTATATGGCTTATCCCTGCCTCCGGTCAGGAAATCTTCGGAGGAATGTATGTCAATACAACGGCTACAAACGCTCTGAAATCAATACTGAATATCGGTGTCTTTATCGTCTTCCTCCAGTCAGCAAAATGGGTGGAGAGCGATGAGGTATCAATCCGCCGCGGTGAATTTTACGAACTTCTGCTCGTGACGCTCTTCGGTATGTATCTCATGGTGTCGGCTCGTCATTTCCTGCTGTTCGTTATCGGTCTGGAAGCTGCTTCTCTGCCGCTTGCCGCACTCGTTGCCTTCAATAAGAAACATTACGAAAGCGCTGAGGCCGCTGCCAAATACATTCTGACAGCAGTATTCTCATCCGGCATACTTCTGATGGGTCTATCGTTTGCATACGCTTGTTCGACAGGTTCGCTTTATTTCAGCGACATTGCTAAAGGATTTGTGTCCGGGAATATCAGCGGTCTGATGATTCTTGCGCTCGCATTCGTAATGGCCGGTATCGGTTTCAAACTCTCACTCGTTCCGTTCCATCTCTGGACGGCCGACGTTTATCAGGGTGCCCCCACTGCCATCACGAGCTACCTCTCAGTTATATCGAAAGGCTCGGCTGCTGTCGCATTCTTTATCATCTTTACTCAGGCTTTCGGTCAGGTTTGGGCAGAAGCTTGGGAATGGATGCTCTATGCAATCATCATCGCAACAATTACTATTGGTAACCTCTTCGCGATCCGTCAGCACAACATCAAGCGATTCATGGCCTTCTCCTCAATCTCGCAGGCCGGTTACATTATGCTCGGCGCTGTGGTTGGAACAAGCCTCGGTCTGACTGCGATGCTTTTCTACATCGCCATCTATATCGTCAGCAACCTCGGCGCATTCTCCGTTATCGCTATGATTGAGAACGCTACGGGCAAAGTTGAGATCGATGACTATAACGGACTTCACAAGACAAATCCGCGACTCTCGTTCGCTATGACGCTTGCGATGTTCTCCCTCGCCGGTATTCCTCCCTTTGCCGGATTCTTCAGCAAGATTCTGATGTTCACATCAGTCACTGCAAGCAATTCTACTGCACTCTATATTCTCGTGCTGATTGCCTTGATTAATACGATAATCTCACTTTACTACTACCTCCTTGTAGTGAAAGCAATGTGGATTAGTGCTGAAGAGCCGAAGATTCCGAATATCAAGGGTCATTTTGCTGATCGCCTTGCGCTCGGTATCTGCGTAGCCGGCATAATCTTCTGCGGTCTTGTCCCTCAGGTTTATCAATACTGCTACGACGCAGTTCAGAACGTAGCCTGCTGCATAGGACTTTAATCAGAAATAGAATTTTATATATAAAAAAATGGTCTGCCCATCATCGGCAGACCATTTTTATGAATATGGCGGATACGTAAGAAAAACCTCCTCTTGAATAAGTAATGAGAATTCACCGTAGGAATACTGGAGCAGACGGTGAATGTGGCACGGGCCTCGTATCCCTGCAGCGTCTCAACTGAGTAATTAAGAAAGTCCATAACCTGTGGTTATTTTCCACAAAGTTATGGACTCAATATGAGGTCTAAAAAGACGGGGCTTTACAAATCGTTAGATGAGGAAGTTGGTGTGCTTGCGTTCATCAATTTTTCATCACCATATGACAAAGCTGTCATACCAGATTTCTGTATCCATAAGAACGCATCTGTTCGTTTGTCATTATAATCATACACACTTTCTGATGGCTTTGTGTGTTCCGTGCTGTATCGTCTATATTTAGTTTGCAAAGCATTCTTTAGTTTCGACGATTGAGACTCTGTTAGGTATGTTTCGCACCAAATTGATGCAAATTTGCCATTAACAAAACCAATTGTGACGTCATCCCAAATATAACCGCCAAAAGACACTCCACCCTTAACACGATAAAATATAGGGCCTTTGTTCAATGCATCCGTTATTTCCTCCAGAATAAATCCTTTATTTTGAAGGCCAGCAATCATAGCGGGCCGAGAACTAACACCTAATGTATATCCTAAAATTTGCCGCTGAATTTGAGCACTTAGGCTAAATACGCTTAAGAGCCATAGAATTATAAGGGAGATTGTCTGCATAGAAAAAGTGCTTTATCATACTGCGAAGGTACGATAAAGCACTCTATTGGGAAAATACTGCGTTGGATGTTACAAAAAGTCAGAATTCAAAGTTGATTTTCAATTTGCCTCCAAGACCGCGCTCTACGATGTCAAACAGAGTACGGAGCGTGATATTTTCTCCGTCATTCTCAATTTTGGATATGTAGGTGCGTTTCTTGTCGATACGCTCGGCAAGCTGTTCTTGAGTCATATTCAGTTTTTCCCGCGCGCTTCTGATTTTGAAACCGATGCGAAGGGCTTCAAGTTCGTTTTCCAAACGGTCACGTTCGGGTGTGCCAACTTCTCCGTAGTATTTGGTCTTGATTTGGTCGAGAGTCTGTATATTTTTCATTTTCCGTCGTTTTTGTCGTTAAAATATTCGTTCATAATCCTTACGGCGGCTACAAACTTTCTTACGAACCTGTAAGATATCCTTACTTGGTTAGAAGGGGCGGCCGGGCCCGGATTTGCCGGTGACTTGGGCCGATACGGACGTGGTGGCGGTGCCGAGGTTGAGGGTGTAGCTTGTGCCGGAGGTCAGACCGGGGCACGTGATGAGTACGGAGCTGCCGCTACTGCCGCCGGGACGCCATCCGCCTGTGCTCGTCTTGTAATTGGAGGGAACGGTGAACTCGGCGAGCGTTGCGCCCTCAGCATCAGTCAGTTTGATAATATGATCGGCCGTTACGGTGCCTCGTCCGGAAACGTATGGCTGAACGGAGCCTGACGATGAGGAGGGCACGGAATTGCCACCGCCTCCGGTAGCCGTCAGAAGGAAATCGCCACCGTTGATTGTCATATTCTCGTCTGAAGCGAGACAAGCGGAAGCCTTCGTTTTCGTTTTTTCATCGTCCCAGATGCCGTCGCCCGTTACGGTGATGTCGAATGTCCCACCTGAGATTTCCATCCTTTCTTCGCATTTGAGAGCCTTGGCAGCGTCAGCGGTGACGTTGGCTGTGATTTTGCCGCCGGAGATGATGATCGAACCTGTATCCTCTGCCTCGCGGTCGGTTTCGTCTTTGTAAGATACCTGTATGCCGTCATCGCCTGTTCCGCTGATGTTGAGAGTTCCGCTTCCCATTGCGAAATACTGGTTGCAGTTCAAGCCGTCTTTAACTGCAGAAACGACATTGACGGTGCAATTTTTCAGCTCGATATATTCCTTGGCATAAATGGCGTGGGAAGCATTGCCGTTTACGGTCAGTTCGCCTTCACCCTTGAATTCGAGATGTCCCTTGCAGGCTATGCATCCCTTTTGAGCGCCGGAGGCTCCGTCAGTGAGAGAATTGACTGTGCCGGATTTTACTACGATGGCGTTTCGCTTGCCATTTTCGAGGTTTAATGCCGCGCCTGAGGTATTTGCCAGATTAAGCCCGGAAAGCTCGTAGGCGGCCTTATATGAGCCCGTGAGAGCAAATGATCCGTCGGATGATGTGCCCGACAGACGATAGGTGATTTCGCCGCACGTGGATTCGGCTACGTCGTCGCTATGCGTAAGCGTGACGTGTGCGTCGGTGACGGCCGCATCAACGTATTGGGCGATATTGCCTGCGATATTCACTGATGCTGTGTCGCCCGAGTAAATGACGGTTACCACGTTGTTTTCCACCTCGGTCTGATCCGTCCACATCTCCGTGTCCGCGTTCAGCGCAAAACTGCGTGAATTGATAGTCAGCGAGCGGTCGGAATTGAAGACCATTTCGCCGGTGATTTCAGCCGGGAAACTATATGTAACGTTGCCGTTGCGGACGTGAAACGTCTGTGCGAGTGCTGCGGCAGAGCAAAGCAGTGTCGCTGTGATGGCTAAGATTAATCGATTCATTGTTCAATCAGAATTTTGGAGGTGGAATTTTTGTCTATAAAGATGTAGAGCCCGGGATTTTGAAGGCTCCGGCGGGCAGACCGACGCGACTCGAAGCATCCGATGAAGATGCCGTCGGCAGAGTAGACGTCTACCGGTGTGCTGTCTTCGTCAGCGATGTTGTCGATGCCGAGCGGATCGGCGGTGAACGACATAGTGGAGAGTTGGTCAAGCGGGAGATTGAGCGTTTCTCCGCTTTGAATGACTATGAGGTTGTCGTCGGCGACTTTAAATTGCAGCGCTTCCGACTTCACGTATATTTCCTTGCCATCTTTCTGACGGATTACGAGATGTGAATAGTTGGTCGCAGCTGCTGTCAGTGCGGCTGCAATCAAGGTGATGATTTCTCATAAATATATATGATTTAAATAGCTAATTCAAGCGGATTATTTAAGTGGATGTCAATGTTATAATCGCAAAGTTACGTAAAAATTTTTAATATCACAAATGTAAAACTGCTGTAATTCATATAGTTATTGAGATTTTCTGCCTATTTACACTTTTTTAATAGGCGGAAAGGAGTGATTCGACAGAAAAATTTATTATCTTTGCAATATGAATATATTTCTTAATATTATATGGTTTATATTCGGAGGCGTTATGATTGCCGTCGAATATGTATGTTCCTCCTTGTTGATGATGCTTACAATTGTCGGCATCCCCTTCGGCCTGCAAACAATGAAATTGGCGGTACTCGCTCTTTTCCCTTTTGGAAAGCAAATTTCTGTTTCCCCTTATTCGATGGGAGGGTGTCTGAATACGATTATGAATGTCCTTTGGTGGATAGTAGGCGGAATTCCTATTGCGGTTACTCATTTGGGCTGGGGACTGCTTTTCTGCATAACAATAATTGGAATCCCGTTTGGTATTCAGCACTTCAAGCTGATGCGACTTGCGTTTTTCCCTTTCGGAAAAGAGATTGTAGGATAAAGGTAGGAGCAGGGGAATAAAAACGAAAAAGGGAAGCGACCTTGTGCCGTTTCCCTTAATTTCGCGTATATTATATTATTACTGTCCGCTAAAACTTATTGAGGGCGATAAAATTAGGGTCGCTTCCATTTGCAGGAGTCGACCCTTTATGGTTATTTTGAAGTCGCCAAACTTTAATGAAATAACCATGAGCAAAAGTAGTCATTTCTTCGGACAGCCGGTGTATGGTCAGTTGATAAAATCGCTCGACCGTGAAAAAATTGTTGAAATAAGCCGCAAACACAACGGTGAAAGGTATGTCAAGAGCTTTGATGGATATACACATCTGCTAACGATGTTATATGCCGTCATCATGCGCTTCGACTCGTTGCGTGAAATAGAGGCCTCTATGACGGCAGAGGTACGTAAACTGCATCATGTCGGGATCGAAACCGTACCTCGCCGCAGCACGCTGTCAGACGCAAATGCCAGACGCTCCGAGAAGTTCTTTGAGGAGGTTTACCGGGACCTGTATGAGCAGAACAGGGGTAAGCTTTCATCGGACAGCCGGCGCAATGGTACGGAGGAGTGGATAAAACGTCTCAGAATCATTGATTCCACCACCATAACACTTTTCTCAAATGCTATATTCAAGGGCGTAGGACGCCATCCGAAGACGGGAAAGAAAAAGGGCGGCATCAAGGTACACTCTGTAATCCACGCCAACGAAGGAGTCCATTGCGATGTACAGTTTACTTCGGCTGCAACAAATGACTCGTTTATGCTGGCTCCAAGTCATTACAGCAATCATGAAATCGTTGCTCTTGACCGTGCCTATATCAACTATGCCAAATTTGAGGAGCTGACAGACAGAGGCGTGGTGTACGTCACGAAAATGAAGAAAAGCCTCAGCTACGAAGTGCTTGCCGACTGCATGGAGATGAACAGTGACGGTTTGATGACGTACCGCGAGCAGGTTGTAGTCTTCCGTAAGGATGATATCAACCATATTGCCCGTATTGTCACCTATGTAGACATGAAGAAAGGCAAGCAGCCAAAGCTCATACAGTTGCTGACTAATGACTTTGATATGTCTTTGGAAACCATAGTGGCTATATACCGTCGTCGTTGGCAGATTGAGTCACTGTTCAAACAAATCAAACAGAACTTTCCTTTGAGATACTTCTATGGCGAAAGTGCCAACGCTATTAAGATCCAGATATGGGTCACACTCATAGCCAATCTGTTGCTTTCGGTGCTTCAAAGTTCGCTTACAAGACAATGGAGCTTCTCCGGGCTGGCGACAATGGTCAGAATCATCCTGATGTATTACATGAATCTCACAGCTTTCCTCAATACTCCCGATGCCGACCTCAAAAGACTGCTTGAGGTGGTCTCCGAATCACCTCCCGATGACCCCCAAAACAGCTAAGGGGGCTTGTCCTCAAATACAAGCAGAGCCAAATTCTATCTTTCAAGAACTTGGCTCCGGCATTTTATGGTTTAGCGGACAGTAATAAATTCTAATGTCGGAGAAAATGTCGGAATACACATTGTGATACACACTGAGATACGCACTGTGATGAAAGAAGATTTGGGAGGGAAAGGATTTTTTTGTAATTTTGCAACACAGGTGGATTGAGAGATATATAGACAAGAACAATAACAACAAAATGGATTATAATCATAAAGAGATAGAGGCGCGTTGGCAGGAATACTGGCGTGCTAATGAGACGTATAAGTGCGCGACCGACAGTAGCCGTCCGAAGTATTATGTATTAAGTATGTTTCCGTATCCGTCGGGAGCAGGACTTCACGTTGGCCATCCATTAGGATATATAGCCGGAGATATTTTCGCGAGATATAAGCGTCAGCAGGGGTTCAATGTCCTTCATCCGATGGGATATGACGCATACGGTCTTCCGGCAGAGCAGTATGCTATTCAGACGGGTCAGCATCCGGAGATTACGACGCGTCAGAACATCGCAAGATATAGAGAACAATTGGATAAGATCGGCTTCTCGTTTGACTGGAGCCGCGAGATAAAGACGTGCGATCCGGAGTATTATAAGTGGACGCAATGGGCGTTCATGCAGATGTTTAACAGCTGGTATGATAACGGAGCAGGTAAGGCGCGTCCTATAAGCGAATTGGAGGCGTATCTATCGGTGCACGGTACAGAGGGACTGAAAGCCGCGTGTGGCAAGGAACTTCATTTGAGCGCTGAAGATTGGAACGCGATGAGCGAGATAGAGAAGCGCAAGGTGCTGATGAACTATCGCATCGCATATCAGGGTGAGACGATGGTGAACTGGTGCGCCGAGCTCGGGACTGTTCTTGCAAACGACGAGGTGAGCGAGGGAGTCAGCGTGAGAGGTGGTTATCCGGTAGAGCAGAAGCTGATGACGCAGTGGTGTCTGCGAGTATCGGCTTACGCACCTCGTTTGCTTGAGGGTCTGGAGAAGCTTGATTGGACCGATTCCTTGAAGGAGACACAACGAAACTGGATAGGGAAGAGCGAGGGCGCCGAGATGCGATTCCCGATAGCCGACAGTGATATAGAATTGGAAATCTTTACGACGAGAGCGGATACGGTTTTCGGTGTGACGTTTATGGTTTTGGCGCCGGAGTCGAAATATGTAAAAGATCTGACTACCGATGCACAGCGTGCGGCTGTTGAGGCATACCTTGACGAGGTGAAGCACAAGACAGAACGTGAGCGTCAGATAGAGAAGAAGGTGAGCGGCGTATTTACGGGTTCGTATGCTATTAACCCCTTGACGGGTAAAAAGATACCGGTATGGGTCAGTGACTATGTATTGGCCGGCTACGGTACGGGTGCGATTATGGCGGTTCCGGCACACGACTCGCGCGACTATGCGTTTGCGAAGCATTTTGAACTCCCGATTGTGCCACTGATAGAGGGGGCGGATGTCAGCGAGGAGAGTTTTGACGCGAAGAGCGGCAAGATGATAAATTCCTGCGGTCCGGAGCTTGATCTGAACGGGCTGGAAGTTAAGGATGCGATAGCCAAGACGAAGAAATTCATTGAAGAGAAGGGTATAGGGCGCGTTAAGACGAACTATCGTCTACGTGACGCAATATTTTCACGTCAGCGTTATTGGGGAGAGCCGTTCCCGGTTTATTATAAAGATGGGACCGCGTATGTGATGGATGAGAGCAAATTGCCGCTTCGTCTGCCGGAGATCGACTCCTATCTGCCGACGAAAGATGGTGAGCCGCCATTGGGCCGTGCGAAGAATTGGGTTACTGAAGAGGGTTATCCGATAGAGCTTTGTACGATGCCCGGATTCGCGGGGTCGTCGGCATATTATCTGCGCTATATGGATCCTCGCAACGACTCTGCCCTTGTAGGGAAAGAGGCTGATGAATATTGGCGCGATGTAGATTTGTATGTCGGCGGCTCGGAGCATGCTACGGGTCACCTGATTTATAGCCGCTTCTGGAATAAATTCCTGTATGATTTGGGCGAGGTAGTTTCCGACGAGCCATTCCGCAAGCTGGTGAATCAGGGCATGATTCAGGGAAGAAGCAATTTCGTATATCGTATCAAAGATACCAACACGTTTGTCAGCAAGGGATTGAAGAAGAATTACGATGTGACACCGATCCGCGTGGATATCAACCTTGTGAACAATGATATTCTGAATCTTGAGGACTTCAAGGCGTGGCGTCCGGAATACGCCGATGCGGAATTTGTTCTTGAGGATGGGAAATATGTGTGCGGATATGCGGTTGAGAAGATGTCGAAGTCGATGTTCAATGTAGTGAATCCGGACGACATCGTAGAGCGTTACGGTGCCGATACCCTTCGCTTATATGAGATGTTCCTCGGTCCGCTGGAGCAGTCGAAGCCGTGGGATACGAATGGCATCGACGGTGTGAGCCGTTTCTTGAAGAAGCTTTGGAATCATTTTGACGGTCTTGACGCGTCAGACAAGTCAGAACCGACGAAAGGGGAGCTCAAGACGATGCACAAGTTGATAAAGAAGGTGACGCACGATATTGAAACGTTCTCATTCAATACGTCTGTTTCGGCGTTTATGGTTGCTCTGAACGAGCTGACGCAACAGAAATCGAAATCGGCCGTTGCCATGCGCGACTATGTGAAGCTGTTGGCTCCGTTTGCTCCGCATATCTGTGAGGAGATGTGGCATCGCTTGGGAGGCGAAGGTAGCGTGGTTGATTCGGAATGGCCGAAATATGATGATAAATATCTCGTAGAGGACAGTGTGAAATATCCGGTTAGCTTCAACGGGAAGGTTAGATTCACGATTGAGGTTCCGGCCGGGACGAGTCGCGAGGACGTCGAGAAGGCGGCTCTCGGGGCAGAACAGGCTACGAAATGGCTTGACGGTAAGACTCCGAAAAAGGTGATCGTGGTGCCCGGCAAGATAGTTAATGTAGTATTGTAAACGATTGAAAATACGGAGCGTGCGGAATCCTCAGACAATAAGGGGACGCACGTTCCGTTAAATATATATGAGTGATAAAAAAGAAGTCAAGCGCTTGGTTTTTGCATCGAATAATGCTCATAAATTTGCGGAAATACGAGCAATATTGGGCGCTGACTATGAAATAAAATCGCTGTTGGAAATCGGGTGCACGGAGGATTTGCCGGAGACTCAGGATACGATAGCGGGCAATGCGCTACAGAAAGCGCGCAGAGTAAGAGAATTGTATGGCTGTGATTGTTTCGCAGACGATACGGGTCTTATGGTAGATGCTTTGGGCGGCGCTCCGGGTGTCTATACAGCGCGTTATGCCGGGGAGCAGTGCAGTCCTGACGATAATATTGCGTTATTGCTATTGAATATGGCGACGGAGGATAACCGTAAGGCTCATTTTTCAACTGTTATAGCACTTATCGACGATGATGGCGAGCATACGTTCGAGGGTCGTGTTGATGGAGAGATAGCGTATCGTAGGCATGGCAACGGCGGATTCGGTTATGATCCGATTTTCATTCCGACGGAGACCGGCGTGAGCTTTGCGGAGATGAGTGCCGATGCGAAGAATGCAATTTCACATCGGGGTCGCGCAGTTCGGAAATTGGCCGATTATCTCTCGTGCGGCAAGAAGAAATAAACGGATTTTAAATATTAACGCGGGGAAAGGAATAGCAATGAAAAGAAAAGAATTGATAAATAAGACGATAATATCAGCGGCACTTGTACTGAGTGCGTCGGGAGTATATGCATCGCCGGGAGGGGATTGGAAGATGCATCCGACCTTCGGATGGCTGATGACTACGAAATCGGGCATCCAGAATGACGTTGTCAAGGTGATAGACACCGAGAACAAGACATATATGCAGGTTTTGGGTCAGGCGTCGACGGAAAATATGTCGGATGGTTATCAGGCGTTCAACGGTTTTTATTCATTCCTGTATGAATATGACAAAGAAGCCGATGAGCTTCTGTCGCTGACGAAGCGAAACGTATTGTCGGAGAATGTGGTTCAGCACGTGGCGTATAACGGTGATAATGGCTATTTGCTGACGGTGTATGGCAACGGGAACATCGATTTTCTGTTTGACGACGGGAAGACGAAGAATGTTCCTGCGCTTGTATCAGCGAGTTTCACGACCGGAAAGGGTGTGAATTCGGTGTCGTTTGACAATGCGAACAATGAGGTATGGCTTGCGGCGGATTTCGGATATATAGTTCTTAACGGTAGTAAATACGAGGTAGCACAGTCCGGCGTTTACAATAAGGCCATCAAGGATATAACGCGCGCCGGAGATTGGGTAGTAATGAGCGAGGGAAATGGCGTAAAAGTCGTCAGCGCCTCCAACAAGCGTCCGCAGTATATCGACTTCAAGACGCTGGCTGGCGCTCCGACAGATGGCGTGACGGCCATAGAGTCGCTTTCCGGCAACAGGATTGCCATTGTGGGGACGTCGGGCGTGACGGTAGGCGACGTTACGGAGAGCGGTTTTGTCAATGCGACGAAACTGTCGAGTGAGAATTATACGTCGATGGAACAGAATCGCGACGGATATTTGCTTATGTCGTCAGGTAAGGCAGCGCAGCTGAAGCGCGACGGGACGATAGAGGAGATTGCGGTTCAGGAAGATGTAAAGGATGTGAAAAGCGGAAGCTGGGATTTCCGGGAATTTTGGTATGGCAGCAACCGGGACGGTCTGCGGAGCCGTCGTTATTCCGATGGGTCGTGGAGCGTGACGCGTCAGTCGATGATGCCGAATTCTCCGGCTGTATTCCGTTCCAACGCAATGGCGTATAGCCCCAAATATGGCGTGGTGGTTCAGGATCATGGTATGCGAAGAATATTGCTGGGTCAGTCGGTGACTTATCCGTCTCACCTTTCGACGTATAAATCGGGAGAATGGAATGATGTGTCGATAGTAAGAGCGAATCCCGAGAGTGAGGGAGCGCTGACGCATCCGTCGGGTCTTGCGATTGATCCCAACAATCCCGATCACGTCTATTCAGGGTCGCGATTCGGAGGCGTCACAAGGATGAATATTTCCAATCCGGGGAATATAGTCCGCTTCGTATCGTTGAATACCGGGGCTGTTGCCAACGCGAAGGATTATGTAGTTCTTCCGGTAGATCGTCGAGGGACGACGTGGCCGGATTTCGATACCAGTGGCAATCTATGGTTCTTATATTGGAACTCGATAGCGGATGTTCCGAAGATACTGGGCTTTTCGGCCGAAGATGTCAAGAATGAGTCGTTTGATGCCTCGAATGTAATAAGCATCAATATCAATGATGCCGGAATGGATTTTGATTCGATATTGCTTGCACTGAAGAATTCCGGCAATAACGGTTATCTTGTTATTAGCCAAGGACCTTACGGGGCTCCGCTTCTGATTTATAATACGAATAAGACGGCTAAGGATTTGACCGACGATACGTATTTCATAATGGGCAATCTTGTAGATCAGGATGGTGCGACAGTCGAGATACCGCACGTTCATTGCCTATGGGAAGACCCGACGACGTCGTTGGTATGGGTGCTGAGCGATAACGGAGTGTTTTATTTCAATCCGCGTCAGGCATTGGCGAATCGTTCAAACCGTGTGACACGTGTTAAGGTGTCGCGCAATGACGGGACGAATCTTGCCGATTATCTGCTTGCCGGAGTTACGGTCTACTGTATGACGTCAGACTCTCAGGGCCGCAAATACTTCGGTACGGCCGGAGGTGGTATTGTAGTTACGTCGAGCGACGGACGCGAAATCCTCGGACAGTATACAGCTGATAATTCATATCTTGCGTCAGACGTGGTTTACGGCCTTGTTTATTCACCGGAGAGCCGTTCTGTGATATGCAGTACCTCGGAGGGTATATGCGAGTATTTCCCGTCGGGGAGCGTCAGTGGCGATTCGAAGGATGAATTGCTGATTTACCCGAATCCTGTTCGTCCGGATTATTATGGATGGATTACGATTGAGGGGCTTCAGGACGGCGGAATCGTGAAGATAGTGGATGCTGCCGGCAATCTGGTGAAGGAGCTCGGCACAGCCAACGGTGGGACGATACTGTGGGACGGCACGAATATGGATATGAAGCGTGTACGCAGTGGTGTTTATCATGTTCTTTCTACACCGTTGGAGTCCGGTGGTAGCGTTCTGAAAGGGAAAATTTTGGTTGTGAACTAAAAGGGAATTGACTGAAATGAGAAATAAGATATTCGGGGCGGTTTTAATGCTTGCAGTGCCCGGCGTTTCGATGGGCGAATATGCTGTAACGATTTCGCCCGGGGAGCTGGAGGGTGCATTGAAGGAGATGCCACAGGGGGAGAAAGAATTGAAATTGAGCGGGTCGGCCGGAATAACCGACCTGCTGGTTCTGCACGATTTGGAGGGAATCGAGAGCCTTGACCTCACCGGATTAAAGATAGAGGGGAGTAGACTTGATAAGGGGAATTTCTACGGCCGGACACTATTTTATGAAGATGAACTTCCCTCATACATTTTCAGCGGGACGGGCTATAAGCGAATAGTGATGCCTTCGGGAATTACGGCTATTGGTGAAGGTACATTCTCCGGTAGCAGTCTGGAGAGTGTCGAAATTCCGGCGACGGTGCGCACCATAGGATCTTATGCGTTCAGCAGTATGAAATCTTTGACTACTGTGAGCGGAGGCGAAAATGTAGAGTCGATAGGAACAGGAGTTTTCAGTAATGATAATTTGGTGACAGACATCGATCTTTCGCGTATGCGCATCACGTCGATTCCCGAGCGTGCATTTTCAGGGTGCGTGCTTCTGACGGACGTAATGATGCCGCAGACGGTGAAGAAAGTCGGTAAATATGCATTTGCCGGCAGCGGCGTTACGAGTCTGAACGTCAGCGGAGTCACGGAGATAGACGATTACGCGTTCAGCAGTATGCCGGAGCTTGAAACGGCTACATTGTCTTCATCGGTTCAGCAGGGGGAAGGAATGTTT
>JAGAUF010000032.1 GCA_017620885.1 Muribaculaceae bacterium | reverse complement strand
TAATGCTCGCTGAAGAATCTGAATCGCCGCCTGACGATACTGAAAACTGCTGAGGGGGCTTGTCTCATATAAAAAGTAAGCCCAACTTCTTCCATTCAAGAAGTTGGACTCGACTTTTTATAGTTTAGCGGACAGTAATAAAAAACTATGCCGAAGGATTTCATCTCTCGGCCGGTATGCAATTCTTCTTCTGATGAAAAAAACTGTTTTACAAATATTTGCGTGCCTCTTCGCCCTGATACTGTCGGTGTCATGCTCTGATGGCAACGGCTCCGATTTACCCGGAATCAGTACGAGCAAACATACTCTTGAGGCAACGCCCAACGAATTCAAACTCCTTTCTGCCAGTGGCTCTACGGTATCGATCGCCGTATATTCAGATGTGCTATGGGGAGTGGAATCCTCAGAAGATTGGATAACGCCTGACTTGACAAGCAGCTACGCCAATGGATTTGTCAAGCTCACGATTGCCCCAAACTATAATTTATTTGAGCGCGAGGGTACGGTTCGTATCAAGTCAAAACAACAAGGATTTTCTAAAACCATCGAAATAACCATTTCACAAAAAGGCGCTACCGACGATCCTGATAATCCTGACAATCCTGACAATCCCAATTATTATCTCAACGCCACCCCTCTCGAAATGTTGGGATTGCCCCACACGGGAGGCAGCGTCGACCTCGCGATAACATCCAATGTACGCTGGCGCATCGACGATCTTCCGGCATGGATTTCCTCGGCCACTCTCAGCGGGTCGGGCGATGCTTTCGTGAAATTGTACGTAGAAGCCAATGAGAAAAATATTGAACGTTCGGCCACATTCTCCGTTACTTCCACTACGGCCGCGTTCTCGCGTTCGGTAAAGATACGCGTCAAGCAATCAGCTCCGACAACCGGAGGCGAGACGGTCATCACCTTCGAAATAATAGGTTTCAATGACGAAAACTGGGACGATTCCGGCAGCAATTCAGATTTTGATAAAACCGGCTTCCCTGAAAATAACTGGGACTAAAGCAGCAACATTTCAATTATGAATAAGATATTTACAACATTATCCTCTGTCGCACTTTTCTTCGTGGCAATTACGACGCTCGGCGCTTGTTCAGCCGACGAACCTTCCGAACTTTCCTCCGAAGGGAAATACACTTATAATCTCGATATAAACATCGAACGCCCGTCATACGAAAAGGGCACGCGCGCCGGATGGATGCGCGGCGACATCATATATCTTACTTTCAAGGATGACACACCGGGGAAAGCGGAATATAACGGTTCATCGTGGAATGTCAGCACCGATGTTCCTTTGAGCGGTTCCGGATCGCTTTCGGCCGTATATATCGAAAATCCGCAGTCGGCATCGACGAACATCATCAATCTCGATTACCGCTCCGCGGTTTACACTACGTCGGAGGGCAATTACCGCATCAATGGAAGCACCGTCTCGGCTACCGCCACTCTCGCCCCCCTCACCGGACGCATCCGTTTCGCCGGCAAAGACGGCGACGTCATCAAGGTGTACGGCATCAGTTGTCCCACTTCTTATTCCCCTAAGCAGAACTCGTTTGTAAGCAGAACCGATTATATCGAACTCACCGTCAGCAATGGCTACACACCCTACATCTATGGCCTTCCCGCCAATGAAGACGCCCCGCTGATAAACGTAATAAATGGCGATTATGCTTTCACACGCTCGCTCGCAGACAAATTGGTTCCCGGTGCCGGAGGCTATTTCACTTTGCCTACCGCAGACTCCCATTTCGGCTGGGATGACACGTTCTATTTCTTCCTCAATGGAGCCCGATTCGATTTCATACCCGTAAACGGCCTGAGCGATATGTTTCTTATGTCCCAAACCGAAATGACGAGAACTCAAGCTAAGGCCTTGAGGATAAGCACCTATGCCTCCTCGCTTCCGGCCAATCCCGACTCCGGAACGTTTACTCTTTGGGCTAACACCGTGATCAGCGAAGCAAAGACTCTCACCTCCCTCGATTTCTTCATCCCCACCGTCACACAATGGGAATATGCATATAACGAGGGAAAATACCATTCAAATTTCCTTTATTCCGGTTCCGACAATATCGACGACGTAGCATGGTATGACGACAATTCAACTAACCTGAATGCGGTGGCGTTGAAACAACCCAACAGACTGGGATTCTACGATATGACAGGAAATGTATCGGAAGTCGTTTATGATGACGGAGGAAATTTCTGTCTTATCGGAGGCAATTACGGTGATTCTGCCACGAAATGTTTGAAAGAAAATTACCTTGTCACCAGAAATCTATTCTATTCATACGTCGGCATCCGACCATGCATAAAACCTTGACCTACTTCTTATGAGACTCTTACTGACCCTTACAATATTTTTCAGCGTTTTTTGCGCATCGGCGCAGGATTGGGAATCTATCCGCAAGTCGCCGAATTATTTAACCGGCGAGGGATACGGCGTAACCGTGGAGGAGGCCGACCGGAATGCCATCGCCGACCTCATCAGCAAAATCAGCGTACGCGTCTCAACTTCCTCTTCGCAGGTTCAGTCGGAAACTCTTGAAAGCGGACAGCTTTCCGGCAACTCCACTTTTTCTCAGGCACTTAACACTTATTCCAACGCAACACTTACAAACACCAACAGCATCATTCTGCAGAACGAACCGGATGCCCACGTAGCACGCTACATCCTTCGCTCAGAGGTACAAAAGATATTTGAAGGGCGTAAATTCAAGGTCAAAGACCTCGTCGCCACCGGACTCAAAGCAGAATCGCAAGGACGCATCGACGTCGCCTTGAAAAGCCTCTACTGGGCCTCGCAGCTGCTCAAATCGCTGCAATATCCCTCCGAGATGAAGTGGACCGGCGACAACGGCGAAGAGATGCTTCTTTCCAATTTCATCTTGCAAAAACTCGACGAAATAGCCTCCGGCGTAAAAGTACAGCCGATACGTCATGACGGCGACGACCTCGAACTCCTCTTTACCTATAATGGAATTCCTGTCAATTCGATCGACTATTCATATTTCGACGGTATGGCTTGGTCGAATCTTTATTCTGCCAACGACGGAACGGGAATTATTGAGCTTTTTCCCGGCACCGACCCTCGCAATCTGCGCGTCAAGATAGAATATGAATATCGAGGACAGGCACACATCGACAGCGATATTCAATCTGTCATCGAGACCTTCCCTCCCGTCCCCGTCCGGAAAGCATATATGACGATAAACGCCGACAAAATCGACACGAGCCTCTCTTCAAGGCCTGATTACTCATCATCGCAACCCGTACAGACAACGACGGTCTCCCCGGAAGAATCAGCTACGTCAAGCCAAAGAATACCGACGGGAAACGTATCTGTCAGCTCGTTTACCGAAAGTTTCGCCCGCGCCGCCATAGGGCAACAAAAACAGACGCCTCAGCAGCCCAAAAAGGGATTCTCTTCTGTCCCGCAAGAGATGTTTCAACTCCCTCACGCCGCCGATCGCTCCAATACGTTCATCGAATATATGAAACAGGTCGCAGCCGCCATTCAGTCAAAAAATTATGACGCTTCAGACGATCTTTTCACACCCGAAGGCCTTGAAGTCTACCGCAATCTAATCAAATATGGCCGCGCCAAACTCGTCGGAACGCCTCAATGGAACGTGTATATGGATGGCGACCGTGCTATCGGCAGAGGCTTGAAGATGGCATTCTCGTTTCGCAACGGCACACGCCGCCAGTTTGTCGAAGAGGTGGTATTCACATTCACCGAAGACGACAAAATCTCCAACATAGCCTTCGGCCTCGGCCCTACTACAAAAAACGATATTCTCGGCAAAGGGATATGGAGCGAGCAAGCCCGGACAGCCATTCTCGATTTTATGGAAAATTACCAGACGGCTTACGCCCTCAAACGCCTCGACTATATCCGCTCAATATTCGACGATGACGCAATCATCATAGTCGGATCGAAAGTAAGACGCGCCGGCAAACGCGTACGCAACGGCGAAGTAAGCGGCATTTCATTCGGCGGCGACGTGATACGCTACAACCGCTATACTAAAGACACTTATCTGAAGCATCTCGCGCGCAGCTTCGCCTCTAAGGAATATATCAATATCCGTTTCAACGACTGTGAGGTGCGTAAGCTCGGAAAAGGGGGGGAAATGTATGCCGTACAGCTGAATCAGGAATATTACTCAAACAATTACGGCGACAAAGGGTATCTTTTCTTGCTCCTCGATATGAACGATCCCGCCAATCCCGTTATCAAGGTGCGCACATGGCAGCCCGAGAAAGACCCCGATTTCGGTCTTTACGGCCCCGACGATTTCCATTGATTACATATTAATATTTCACTTTACCGGAGCGCGTTATCTTGCCTGTTCCCTTGCAACGTTTGCAGCGGCCTATGTGCCCGACACATCCCTTGCATTGAACGGGAGTTCCGGCCGTATAATTATATCCGTCTCCATTGCAGTATTTGCAACGTCCCGAGCCAAGACACAGATTGCAGTCTGCTGTATTCTCCGAACTTCCGGACGCACGCGAAACAGACGCGGAGACTGATCCTGCACCACCGTCATTCGCGCCTTCCGAGACCGAAGTGCCGCCCCCCGAATTGACAAGAGGACTGTTCTGGAGCGTTTCCAGCAGACCGTTGGTAATACCCAAAATGGCGTTCATCTTCTCAGCCGGAGAGTCATAATTGCACAGAAGTCCTTCAAGATAGCTTCCCCCGGCGGAAACGATCTCATACCCCTCCGCCTTGTGCGTCCGCACAAAATTAGCGGCTTCTTCCGACGTGCTGCACACACTTAAAAACTGTTCGGGGCATCTTCCGTCGCTGTATTCGGCGTACACCACAGCATATTTCCCGGTAGCGTCGATTTCAATCAACTGTATCGGCCATCCCTCGTTCCAATGTGCAGCAACGTCGTCTATCATCTCATCATAGTCCTTGTAGAAGCACAATTCCTGCTCCACTATGTCCGTAGCCTTCGATAGGACGACACCCCATGCTTTTTCTGTCCCGGCCATCTGCGTGATGCGATACCCGTCTTTTGAATGTTTCGCCACAAATTCCGGCACTTTCTTTGTTGAGAGTACATCCACTACCTGTTTGGGTTCCCATCCGGTCTTTTTCCCGAAAGCGACGAAATATGCACGTCCGAGGCCGTCCAGTCCCTCGTATGCCAATGAAGTGGCGCACAGCCCCATTCCGTTCCACTCCTTAATCTTCTTCACCACGTTCCCTTTCTTGTCGAACGTAACGCGCTGGCTGTCGTCGCCTCCGTCGTCACAATATGAGATAAACCAGCCGTTGGGCGTGTTCTTCATCTGCGTGACAAGTTTGCCGTCCTTCCATACTGTCTGAGCCGCACTGACATAAGATTCGGGGTGCAGTCCCCACACATAATCCTGCGCAGGCGACGCGCCCTTCTCCATTACAAGTACAAGTTTTCCGCCACCCGCGACAATACAGGGCACCGCAAGTGATGCGATAACAAACAATAATATAAATCGTTTCATTTCAGAAATACTGTCATTCACCTATTCTTTCCTGCGGCAGCGACACGCGAAATTGGCCATAGCGATGGCTGTCTGCGCCGCCTCGAAGCCCTTGTTGCCCACACAACCTCCGGCACGGTCAAGAGCCTGCTGTTCGTTCTCGACTGTCAGCAATCCGAAGATTACGGGGACATCACCCCGCGCATTAATCATCACAGTGCCCTGCGTCACTGAGTCGCACACGTAATCGAAATGCGGCGTGTCGCCGCGTATCACGCATCCCAGCACAATAACAGCCGAGGGATGCATCACGTCAATTACGCGTTTCGCGCCATAGACCAGCTCCACGGCGCCCGGAACATCCAGCACCTTCACCTGACCGGCGGAAAGTCCCGCCTTCGCGAAGCAATCAAGCGCGCCGTCGCACAGCGCGTTTGTAATATGGCTGTTCCAGACCGTCTTGATTATGACGCAGGAAAAATCCTTGTCGAGAGGCTTCTCTATCATCTCAGGAGAAAGCCCGGTATGAAGCGATGAGGCCATAACTTATTTCTTATCAGTTTTTGTCTTCGGCGACTTGCGCGATTTCTTCTTCGGAGCCACAATGTCCTCCACCTCATCCGATTCGTCCACGAAATCCGGCTCGGAACCGCTGTTCTGTTCCTCGAATTTTTCACGCTCCAATTTCTCGATGCGTTTTTTCTCCTTCGCGGAGAGTTTTTTATCGAGTTTCTTTTCAACGCTCTTTACGGCTTTCGCGGTCTTCTCGCGCACCTCTTTGTCAAGAGTGTCTTCCTCCTTCTCTTTGCTCTTACGCACGGTCTGAATACGCTTCTTGGCCTGCGCCGAGACACGGTTCACAAATCCGCGCCACTTGGGTTCATGCAGGATGTCGGCGTCGATTATCTCTATCAGCGCAAGAATATCCTCTTCGAGGGCTATGGTCTCAAGTGCGATGGCATGCGGAAGGATGGCGTTGAGCAGGCGACGTGCCCGGGGACGCATCTGATGCACGCGTATCATCACCTCGGCCATCTCGATGGTCATCTTCACCTCCTTGCGCGTCACACGACCGCTCCGCTTCTTAGAATATTTGATAGCCTCGGCATAAAATTTCGTGGCGGCCTTGTAATCGCCCGACGCCGCAAGAAGTTTGCCCACATTGCGCAGGGAATCGACAAGCTTGTCGGTGGCTGCAAGCACGCCTGAATTTACCTTCTCATACAAGGCACCGGCGGCTATCTGCTGTTTCACCAGCAAGTCCATGGCTTTCTTACGCGAACGGAGGATACGTGTGCTCAGCTCCATGGCAAGAATATGGTAACGGCCGAAGCGGTCGCTGTCGGTCGCTATAAGATTATCCAGCACCTTAAACAGCACCTCCAGTTCCTTCTCGCTCTGCTTATAGTCCTTGAGCGCGAAATGAATCTCCGTGAGGTCAAAGAGCAGCGACACGAGCATCGCACGAAATTCGGTATTTTCAAAATCGGAGAACTCACGGAGGGTACGAAGCCCCTCTATCACACGCTCCAAAGCGTCGATATAGCGTTCTTCCTTTATAAGTTCTTCTACTGATTTACGACAATCGAGCGTAGCCTCGATACATTTCAGATCAGGAGAGTTTTTCTCAAAGTCCTTGAGACTCAACGGAATGTGGACTTGATTCATAGATAGGAGATATTAAATAGTTTTCTTTTTCAGACTTTTCAATCATCTTTTGGCGGCTCTTTCCTTCGAGACGTGCCCGAGGTAACCACCATGATGACGCTTGGCGTATTGTTCTACGGTGAAATTAATCGCCTCCATAGTGGACACGACGAGAAGGTCGCCCATTACGGTCATCATAGTCGTCGAGGTCGTAGGGGTCAGCCCCAACGGGCACACTTCAGGAGCGTTTCCCGTCAGAAGCGCCACGTCAGCAGCCGCAGCGAGCGGTGACTCGCCGTTTCCTGTTATAACAATGATTTTAACGTCAGGGTTCAAATTTCGTGCCAAATCCACCAGTTCGATTATTTCGCGCGTCTTGCCCGAATTACTCAGCAGAAGCATCAGGTCGTTGCCCTGCATTATGCCTAAATCGCCATGCTGCGCTTCCGACGGATGTAGAAACACCGACGGCGTCCCGGTAGAACTGAACGTCGTCGCGATATTCATTGCTATCTGACCGGCCTTCCCCATTCCGGAGGTTATAAGTTTTCCTCCGCGATGGTTCACCTGCTCCACTATCATCTCAACAGCGCGTATATATCCGTCTGTCAGAGGGATAGCAGCCACAGCGCGCGCCTCGTCGTCAAGTATCTGCCTCATTCGGCTCTGCATCTGTTCTCTATTCATAACCATTCTAACTTTTATAAGTTTCTTCCTTCATACTGTTCAAACGACTCGCGCCATTCTCGGGAAATCGGCATTGACTGTTTTTCTTTCACGTCATATCCCACCATAACGGTTTCGCACACAGACTTAACTTCGCCCGTATTCTTCTCTCTGAGCACCTGCAACAGTTTGAAGCTCTTGTCGTGTATCTCCTCGCAGCGCGTCAGGACCTCGACTTCTTCTCCGAAAACTATCGGTGAGACGAACGCGCAATTCACGTTGGCAATCACGGTCTCCACGTCGCTCCAGTCGAAGCTGCTTTTGCGCACGTCGCGGAAATAATGCGCTTTGCCCGTGTCATAAAAAGCCAGATAGACAGTATTATTGACATGGCCGAGTATATCCACGTCGCTGAATCGTATCTGCAGATCGTAATGATGTCTGAACTCTGATATGTCAGGTAGATTTTTTGGATTCATTTATATTTTCATCTTTATTCCGCAATTGCTGGCAGCGGAAACAACTATCTTGTTTTCAAAATGATATAAATCTTATGTCGCTGAGAAGAGGGATACGCAGGCGCGAATTTACGTGGGAGACGATGGCCGTGCGTGAGAGCATCAGTTCGTTGCGCAAAGAGGCGCTCTTCACCGGCACGACAAGCAGCGTGCCGTCGATACGTGGACGACGGCATTGCGACGCTATCGCCGGCCCCACAGCCATCAGGAATGTTTCGATGGCTTTGGCCCGTTCAAGACCTTCGTTGAGCGAACTGCTGTCGATGGCCTTGCGCATTATCTCGCCTATACTTTCCGGTTCTGTCCTCTTCATCTCTCCTTTCGCACCGGTTATCAGTCTGATTCCTGCATCACCGTGAAATGTCCTTCAGACACCTCCAGAAGGAGATGTTCGCCATTTATTTCACGGATTATCTCGTCAAGGTGCTTGCGGTTGGTATCGGTAATGAAAATCTGACCGAACGTGTCAGAATCACTCACCAGACGCATTATGCGCGCTACGCGCTCAGCGTCCAGCTTGTCAAAGATGTCGTCAAGCAGCAGAAGCGGCGTGAGCCCCTTGTGACGTTTTAGAAAATCGAAAATCGCAAAACGCAAAGCTATCGTAAACGTCTTTATCTGTCCCTGACTACCGAGGCGGCGCATGGAATGTGTCCCGAGGCTCATCTCCAGATCGTCGCGATGCGGACCTGCCGACGTATAACCCAACGCGGTGTCCTTTCCGCGACGGCGCTGTAAAACCTCGTGCAGCGTCTCAGTGTTCAGCACGCTGTTATAGCGCAACGACGCCCGCTCCCCCTCACCGGCTATTTTGCTATAATATTCAGCAAAAACAGGACTGATTTCCCTCACCCATGAAGCACGGACGGCGTGAATGGCGTGGCCGCTTATCTCCATAGCCGACTCCACCGAATCATAAAGGATATTGTCTTTCACGCCCGCACGGAGCATCCGGTTGCGGCTTTCCAACGCACGGTTATAATTGATAAGCTGCGCCAGATATGTGCCGTCGGCCTGAGAAATCACCATATTCATCAGCTTGCGGCGCTCCTCGCCGTTACCGGTCACGAGGTTGCTGTCTTGCGGCGACACAGTCACGAGCGGAAATTTGCCTATATGCTCCGACATCCGGCGATACTCCTTTCCGTTGCGCTTAAGCGTCTTGCCACGGCCGCGCACTATGCCACACGCTATCGCCTCCTCACCCCCGGCATCCATATCATACTCCCCCTTGACGAGCAGCGAGTCTTCGCCGTGACGAATCAACGCCGTCTCCGGCATCGGAAAGATGGGTCGTGCGAAACTCAGAAAGTGAATCGCCTCAAGCAGATTGCTCTTCCCCATACCGTTCATTCCCAAAAGGCAATTGACGCCTTTGGAAAACTCTATACGGGCTTCCGGAATATTCTTGAAGTTGAGGATGTCGATATTGCGCAGTCTCATAAGCGAACTGATAAAGATATATTCTTGCGACTTACTCCTTTATGCCGTAAGCGAGATCGCCTGCATCGCCGAGACCGGGCACTATATAACTGTGCGAATTGATGTCGGCATCAATGGCGCCGGCCCAGATCGTCGTACGGTCAGCCGGGAAATGCTCGCGCACGTAGTCTATGCCCGCCTGCGACGCGATGACCGACGCAACGTGTACATGCGCCGGATTCCCCTTCGTCAGCAATGCGCGATAGCCCAATTCCATCGAGCTGCCCGTCGCCAGCATAGGATCCACCAAAAGAAGCGTCTTCCCCTCTATCGAAGGTGAGGCGAGATATTCCACGAGAACATCAAATGATTCTCCCTTCTCCTTATAACGACGGTAGGCGCTGACGAATGCATTCTCCGCACGGTCGAAATATCTCAGGAATCCATTATGGAACGGCAGACCAGCGCGCAAAATCGTGGCCAAAACCACCTTATCGTCAATATCCTGACATAAGCACGTCCCCAGAGGCGTCTGCACCTCGACATCACGATAAGTCAGACGACGCGAAATCTCGTATGCCATAATCTCGCCTATACGCTCCAGATTACGACGAAACCGCATCGGATCATTCTGAACATTGACATCCCGCAGCTCCATCATATAGCGGCTAACAAGACTCGGCGTATCCGCGAAATTAATAACTTCTATATTGTTCATAACCAATGGTAATAATACATTTCTAAATCACGATGAACAGCGGTCGCCTTCCGAACGGACTGTCCGCTTTCATTATTCGTGCAAAGATAATGATTTTTTACGGATCAAGCCGTATTTTCGCCGGAAAATTTCTCAAAAAACATTCACAATTCCCCATTTCTTATCCTTATCTCTGAAGCTCTTATCCTAAACATAGCGCCCCGACTATATACCAAAAAGAAAGAGAGCGCATCCTCTCGATGTGCCCTCCTCCCCTTGGCAAGCCGGAGAGAATCCGGCGTTTCGGCCTTTTTCTCCCGTGGCGCGCCCATATCCGGAATGCGTTGCCTTGTTCCGGAAGAAACCCGACACGCCACGGTCTGTTGCACCCTGCTTGCTTCAGTTGAAATTACTAATGTATATAACCCAAAATTTAGACAATATCAAAATTAATATTCACTGAAATGAATCTATTATCCTATTTCGAATCATTGGGTCTTATTACAAAAGCCATGATGTTAAATGTTCGTTATGCTTTCCGAACGGCGACATACGTCTGTCGCCTGCGGTGTCTGATAATTGGGAGATTGTGTGCCTCTCATATTCCTCTTTGTTGCATTTGCCAATCGTTTGGCATTTATTATATTATTATGTTTGATTGAGTGAACTTAATTAATCCTTTCGATAATAAAACGACAAATTCACAACCTTATTGCATCGCAAAAAAGTTAAAAATACCCAATCCTTACAAATAATTGTTTCAACATCCTGAATCTCAATATCGCGTCGTGTAGTATGCTTACAACTATACCGCCCCACATGGAATTGTACGAGGCGGCTATTAAATTTTATTGTGTCCGGAAATTATCTTGCCCTATCAAGATGTTTGGAAGCGCGCAGAGTCCCGTCAGAGAGGCGGTCAAGACGTATATACGGATCGGCCGCAGGAATATTGTTAAGTCGCACGCCTCTCAAATCATAATATTGCGTCGAAACGATTTCTGCCGGGCAGGTCACTGCGTTATCCAATGAAAGAGTCTCCGCCTGCCCCGAATATATCGAACTGACGGAATTGAAAACCTTGTTGGTCGCTCCGTCCAGCACGATAGCCACTACACGCAGCTTTCCGGGATCCTGATATATCATACCACCGTTTTTCGCCTCGCACTCCTCGATATTGAACGTCGTGGAATGTGTATACGGCGTCTGCGCCTTGATGTTGGACGGCAGCGAGCCCTCTATCCCTCTGCAATCGGGGAATGATGCAAGAATATTATTGTAAGTCAAGCCATTGACATTGCCCGTCGCCTTCGTGAAAATATCCCAGTATTTCCCTTCGTATGGCGCGCCGATATAGTTGTTGGTCTGCGTCCACGACGGATCGGTAAGGTCGTCTGCCACCAATGCGTATGTGACACGATAATCCACTCCCTGATGGTCTTCGGCAAATTCCGTCGTCGAAGTGGCGACAAGCGTCTTATGTTCCTCGTCGCCCCACGCGAGAGCCACGTCGATCGACGCCGGGGAGAATTTGCGGCGCTCCTTTTCCCAGATATATTCGCAATTGAAGATCGACGGCGTTGTGCCGCCGGTGATCTTGTCGCCTCGGTCTATGTAAAGCGTCGGATGAGAATTTATCGAATTCGGATAGACCACTCTTTTGATCTGAAGCGCATCGGCGATATGAAAGGATATGGCGTTGAAATCCTCGCCATGTTTCTCCCGTCCCTCCTCAATCAGGACGTATGCCACAGGGCAGCCACCGCACCAGAAGCCCGTGTACTCCTCCACCAGCGGTCGATGCTTCGGGATAAAAGGAAGAGTCTTGAGCGTTCCTCGCACACTGTTCTGCGGATCAAGGTTATCCTCTCCATTGACTTTAATTATAGTGAGTTCAATATCCTTATTGCCAATCTCATCGTCAGCCGACAACCCTAACGAGATGTCCGCCCACTTGCCGAATTTACCTTCAAGGGGCTTTTGAAACATAAACGAACGTGTCTCCTTCTTATCTCCGTAAGCGTATGTATATTCAATCGAAGAAATCGGGTTAAGCCCGTGATTAGTGAGGCGTCCATATACAATTGCCTCCCCATTCAGACCTCCGTAGGGATCCTGATCCAACGTAAAAGCCGCTGAATTGGCCTTTCTCTCCATCTGTAGCGTGACGCGCATATCGCTGACCTGATTGTGACTTTCGCCATTATACCATTCCGGATAACGCTCGCGCGAACGCATTATAAAACCGCCCGGATACTGTCCCGTCGAGATAACGACCGGGAAACGCTGCGTCCAATTGACCAACTCCGTGACCGTCACTGTATAACCTACATAAAGTCCGCCGGAGGGGATTTCTACCGGTTCGGCAAACGTCGCCGACAAAGTATCATTCTCCAACGACGCAGGCACTATGACGGCTTCTTTGCCGAAATTGACTCCCGGAGTCGGCAGCGTCGGCGTACACCACGCCGTTTTTTCTTCAGCAAGCGTGCCGCCCGTCGAAGGGATTGGCACGCGAACCGCACTAACCTTCGCGCCCTCAAGCGCCGGACTGTCTATATGAATACAGATGTCGAGCGTATCAGGTCGGCCAAAGCCGAAACCGCGCGACGCATTCCCATCAATGTTGTATGTAAATTCCATTGTAGCAGGATTCTCAGTAGCAGCCGCTGCGGAAAGAGCCACCGCCATAACAGCCGCACAAACTCCTGTTGCCCGGCTCAATTCTCTCAACATTCTTCTCATCGTGCCAATTTTATAGGTATGAATCTTCATCGTATCATTCCCCCCCACGAGCCTCAATCTTCCCTAACTGTTTGGTCAAATCATCGATTCGCAAAATTAACAATTATTCCGCATATATCAAAAACAAAAAAGAACGGGGAAATAAGCTTTCAAAGATTAAAATATCTTAATTTTTCACGGATTTTGGTGTGAAAATTCACTCATTTTAAAAATTTATAAATTCCAAATCTCTTATGAAGAGATTTGAATCAGTGCTGCAAAATTACAAAAAATCTAATAACCACAAAAGTGTATGCATTTTTTTTAGTGTTAAAGATATTTTTTTAACAAAGTATTGAATTGAGCCGTTATTTATTCTGTATCTATCTGATAATCAATTGAGTATAAACAATCCAAATCTCTTCATAAGAGAGCATTAAATACCAATCAATAATCCGGCTCAAGAAGAGATATAGAATCGAGGCTGATTCGCCTATCCATTCAATAAATGCGAGAGAACCAACCACCTCGACTAAAACAAAACAGCTGTACTATCGCCAGCTACATATTAAAATCCACGCTTGTGCGGAAAATCCAGCGATGACTATTAACGCCGGAGACAATCTGCACTTAAGTTATAGAATATTATTAACTAAACTATAATAAGATGAAAAACCTGAAAATCTGTGCAGTCGCCCTGCTGACGCTTGGAATGGCTGCATGTACGAGCGACGAGCCTAACGGTTCGCAAGAAGCCAATAAGGGTGATATGTACGCGCGCGTGCGTATTCAGCTCCCTACCGGTACTCGTGCCGGTACTACCGACTGGAACGGCAACACCAACTCCGAAGACGGCTATGAAATCGGACAGGAGGATGAAAACCGCGTAAACAACGTGACCGTGGTGCTCGCCGCCAAAGAATCCGACGGAAACTTCAGCTACATTGACCACTCTACAACAAGTACCCTCTCTTCATCTGCCAGCAACACTTTCACTATGCAGTTTGACGTAAACGCACTCAATGATTACGCTGGACAGACTGTTTACATTTTCACCTACTGCAACGTCAATCCGATTACCGCTCCGGGCGCCTTTACCGACCTTATCGCCGGCTATGCAAGCCAGCTCCCGTGGCAGTCGGGCAACTTCATTATGGCCAACGCTGCAAACGTCACCTACGACAATGACAAAGACCCCTCCACTCCGCCGGAGGCTGTTCCGGCAGTCACGCTTCCCTCCATCGAGACATTGCGTGCCCAGAACAACACGCCCGACAATGCTTTCGATCTCGGTACAGTCCAAGTGACTCGCGTTTGTTCACGTTTCGACTATAAGAAAGGTGGCAATGTAGAAGGGAATGACAACGCTTATACCATAAAGGCCAACGATGGGGCAGAAATCGGTGAAATCGAAATGGTCGCAATGGCTCCCGTAGAAATCGCCCAAGAGTATTATTATATTCCCCGCATTTCGGCCGACGGCACAAACGCTGACTGGACTTATTGCGGTGCTGAAACCAACACTAATTTCGTCGTTTCGCCTAATTACAGCCTCAAGACTGTTGCCGACCTCACCGACGAAATCCTCGGCAAATACAACTACCGCACGACGGGCGAGGGCGTTGATCTCGGCGCAGCTACATACGACTGGACCACACTTGCCGGCTGGAACGGAGTTGATGACAACGACGAAAACTGGAACGACAACGGCAATTCCGGATTTGACAAATCAAACTACAAAATCTGGAAATACGTTACCGAAAATACTATTCCGGAAACTAAAGCCCAGAAAGCAGGTATCACGACCGGTGTCCTCTTCAAAGCAAAAATCAACAGTGTAACCAACACTAATTTTGCAAAAGCAATGGAGGGAAAGAAGGCCGTTTACTCCTATAAGGGAACAATCTACGGCGACCTCGCTATGATGCGCCAGACCGCATACACCGAAGGACAATACAGCGAGCTCTACAAGGCTTTCATTTCCGTATTCGGACCCAACTCCCTTACTCCCAAGACCGCTACTGACGGTACCGGAGCAACTTACATTGTAAAAGATGCAGATGGCAACGTCTCTTTCGTCGAAACCCTTACCGACGCCGCCGATAATAACGTAGTCGACGGAAAGGCCGTATTCAAAATCTACCGTCCGGCCGCCGACGACAACTATTATGTTTACTACATCTACCGCAACCGTCACAACGACAACGACGACATCGCGAAGATGGGAACAATGGAATTTGCCACCGTGCGCAACAACGTCTACAAACTGATGGTAACAACTGTCAGCGACTTTGGTTACGCAGCTACTCCGGGCGACGATCCCAATTTCCCCGATCCTGATAACCCCGACGAGGACCCGAAGGTTTACTTCAAGGTATCTTGCCGCGTTCTACCTTGGATGGTTCGCGTAAACAACATCGAATTTTAAAATTTTTATCTGACCCAATTATAGGGATCCGGAGGGTGTGAATCTTCCGCCCCGCAAAAAATGTTTCCATTTATTCTCCGGAGGTGCTCCGGCACCTCCGGACTTCAATCTCTTCCTCACCTAACTCTTCTCTCCTACTCAGACAAGCCTGACTTGTCCAACCGTTCCACTCCTCCTTTAATTTGAAAATAAAAAGATTCTACGAATCTACGACATATATACAACAACCAAATATGAAATTCATCACAAGGACCTCACCGGCAAGACTCATTATAGCCACAGCGATTGCCATACTGACACTCGTCGGGCTGACTGCATGTGAATCAATCTACGACGACGATCTGCAGCCTTGTCCTCAAGGTTTGCGGCTGCGCTTCATCTATGACTACACCCTCGAAGGCGGCAATTCCTTCCCCTCGCAAGTAGACTGCCTGACTCTGCATATCTACGATGCCGAAGGGAAATATGTGCGAACCCTGACCGAGACCTCCGATGCCCTTCGTGATGAAAATTACCGTATGACCGTCGACCTCCCCGCCGGCGAATATCGCCTCATAGCATACGGTGGGGCGGAATGTGACGAAGCCTCCTTCTCCCACACCGCTTATCCTCACGAAGGCTCTCTCGACGAGGAAATCGGTATGAAGCTCAACGACGAATGTCTCCAGCCCGGCAACCCCAAAGGACGCCTACACGATCATTTTTACGGATCCGTCAAAGTCTCCGTCACCAATCCTGTGGATTACACGGAAGAGACCGTACCGATGATGAAAAACACGAATCATTTCCGAATCATGCTCCAGCACCTCAACTACGAGCCCCTCGACGGCAATGATTACGATTTCGAAATCATCGACGACAATACGCTGTTCGACCACCGCAACATGCTCGTCGACAACGGCGACGTGACTTATACCCCGTGGTCGAAAGGCACCGTCGGAACGGGTATCGTAGAACAGCGGCCTGACGGAACCAGAACCATCACCGAAGTAGTGTCGGCATACGCCGAATTGAGTACCTCGCGCCTTATGACCTCGCGCCATCCGCGCCTGATAGTGCGCCATATAGCATCCGGCAACGTATGCATCGACATCCCGTTGATCAACTATCTCAAGGCGCTGCGCTCCGACAGATTCTCACAATACAAAGACCAAGAATTCCTCGACCGACAGAGCAACTGGAATATGATTTTCTTTATGAACGACGCACAGACTTGGTATAAGTCGCACATAAAGGTAAACGACTGGGACGTCCGCATTAATAACATCGAGAAATAACAGCTCGCCACAAAGGGCTGCACCCGATATAAAAAGGACAACAATGAAGCATACTATTCTGAATATCGCGTTGGCACTTACGCTGCTTATACCCACTATCTGTGGCGGATGTGCCGACGAAATATTTCCCCGAGAAGACGAAGGGACAGGCAATTTTGTGCTCAGCGTTGCCCTCTCCTCAGAGGGAAAATCCAGCGACGCTACACGTGCCCCCTTCGACAATTTCGATAATGAAGACGACAAATGGGGCGTGGCCGGGGAAAACATCGAGTCTCTGCGCATAATCATAGTGGCCGCCGACGGCACCGTGGAACACAACAGCCTCTTCAACGCTACCAATGCCACCTATCTCGGCAAATATACTTTCAAGGTCAAGGACAACGAAGAGAAGATTATCGTGCTTGTGGCCAACGAAGAGAACTATTCCACCGACGTAGAGGGTATGGAAATTTCCGGAGGTATTCAATCGCTCTCACATTTTCTTGAATACAGCTTTATGCCGGGGGCTCTCTTCGACGAAGAGAAGTTTAATAACCTCACGATAGCTCTCAGCCATAACAGCCTTGACGACAAGAAGATGTCGTTTGCCACCCCTCTCCCCATCACGGCAATATATCACGAGACGATTCCCGATCTTGAACAGGGATCCACTTTAGAAAAAGAATATCTCCTTCATCGTGCCGCGGTAAAATACTCTTTCAGAATAGTCAATGAGTCGAAATACGCTCATACACTACATTCAGTCAGCATCAATGGCATCACCGACCGTGAATTTCTCTTCCCTCACGCCGTCTATGGCACGCGAAACGAAGTTATTTCCTACGAGACGCCCTCTACGGCATCCCGCGGCAATTACACGACAACTCTCTCAACCCCTCTCTCTCTGCCGGCACAAATGCAGCAGGCGGTAGTCGCCATTCCGAGCTTTTACGTTCCCGAAGGGATTCCTTCAGAGACGTCGCAGAAAGTGTCCATTGCCCTTGACGGCATACAGCTTGCGGAATGGAAAAACCTCGAATGGCGTATGCCGGGTGAAACAGAAACTACTGCAAGCCCGATGGTGGATCTTCCGCGCAACACTCACGTAGTTGTAAATATTACCATCACCGATACCGGTATACGTCTCATAGCCGACGTACAACCTTACGCCGAGCAAGAAGTGGATACTTGGCTGGGACTGGACCGCGACCCGGACGGAAACATCATTACCTCCCGTCATCCGGAAGATGACACTTATGAGGTGATAATCGACGGGAAAACTGTCCGTAAAGACCTTGATGGCGACGAAGTGATAAAAGATTTCTCCGATGGTTCCCTCTTCTGCAAAACCATCATCCTGAAAGATTATATCCACGACGGGAATGAAGTCGATTACGAATACCCCTACGAAAAAGATTTCTCCGGAGGGAATATGATAATAATCCGCGAACTCAGCTCGGGAGGCACTTATCATGGATCGGGCGACGACGAGGCACATCACGACCACGACAACACCGACCGCGCTTTGTTCGTACTCGGCAACGACAACGAATTCTATCGCTGTGACTGGTCGAAAACAGACGAGAAAGGGCACCCCGCTCTATCCCGATTCGATGCCGACGGCGCGAAGATTATCCAATGCAACGGCTACCAATTCCGTATGACCGACACTGGCACACATGATGAGAATATCCTCGCTATGCAAAAATACATCGGAACATATCTTGTAGAATGTAACGGCGTGGAAGAACTCCGCTATTACCGCGAGACATATACGGCCGAACACAAGGGGCTCGTCCTCGACATAGAGCTTGGACTGAACGACCCCGATTTCAAGTCCCGCTATCCAAACGTCAGAATCGAAAGTCGGCCCTCCAATACACGATCATTCAGCCATTCACACACCCGTGCCGACGCATTGCGATTCATCAAAGCAGCCGGACGAAATCGGATAGCTTTCCTCAATAGATACTTTAACCGAAAATAAGCACTTACCCATACAATGAATTTGTCGAAGAAAACATCTCTGCTATTGCTCACGGTTCTATTCCTGCTCGTCGGCGGATGCGCCGATGATATGCTGGAATACGGCCCCGACGGATTCCCCGTCGGCGAAACTGACGTAAGAATGAGCATCGCAATTGAGAAATTCAAGATACAGAATACCGGGACACGTGCCTCTCTTGGAAACGTCACCGCTACAGGCGCCGGCACTGTCGGAGCCGCTGAAGCGGGCTATCTCGACGATATATGCATCGTCATCTTTGATGCAAACGGCAACCTTCTGGACGGTTATCCCATAAAAGTCACTGACGCCGACCCGAAAGTATCATTCTCCGACGAAAACCGCACCAATCCGGACGCGTCCAACGACAAAACGTCTGAAATCTCCACACGACGCGCAGATTTCACCCTCCGCGACATCCCTTACGGCAAATATTTCATCTATGCCGTGGCTAATATGCGCAATTCATCCGGTGACCCCGACACCTACAATCAGCTTAAAAACACTTATTCCCAAGAAATTAAAAAGCGCGACGATTTCCTCAAGATAAAACGCACATACACCGAAAGTAATTATGGGATGAACTGCGAGATGCTCGGTTTCTTCACTGAAGGAGAATCCTCTGAATCACCCGGGTGGGAAGCCGATCCGAGTGAGAAATCCATCAATATCGACCGTCCCAATATGACGCTTCATTCGTGGCTGCGTCGCACGAGCGCTATCGTCACGTTGGATTTCGACGGCTCAGAATTGCGCGACAACATCAAAATCTATATCCGTCGCGCCACGATTCATAATTTGCCCGTATCCGTATATCTCGGCTCAAAATCCGCCGTTCAGAACGCCTCGGGCATGCACCACTATTGCGATGCCTCCGACCGACCCTCCGGATATGACCAAGTGATAAACTACAGCTCGGGAGACGTGGAGACCGAATGGAATTATATCGCCAACGGACGTCCTAAACTCTGCGACAATGCCGGTGCTGAAATCAATCTCCACAGTAAAGGCGCACCATGTTTCTGCGTATATGAGAATCTTCAAGGCACCGGCGACGAGACGCAGCAAAAGCCTCAAGTTCCCGACGAAGATGGTCTTGTGAAAGATCGTAAGGAAAAATACGACAATAAGGAACTGGGCACGTATATTGAAGTGGAAGGATATTATGATCTTTCCTCCAATACCAGCGTATCCCGTGGACCGATCCGCTACCGTTTTATGCTTGGCAAGAACGAAATCGACAATTTCGACGTTGAGCGCAACTATCATTACAAAATCACGATGAAGCCCCGCGGCAACGGTAATGACGTGGACTGGCACATCGAATACACTGAGAAAAATGGATGGGAAGTCAGAAATCCATATTACGTCAGCTATCTCTACAACCACGATTCCACACTAAGATTCCGTTATACTCCCGACTCCGAAAACGAGGAGGTGCAAAGCCTCGACGCC
>JAGAUF010000031.1 GCA_017620885.1 Muribaculaceae bacterium | reverse complement strand
GGGCAGCTTGCTGTCGTCGCCGTAGAGCACCTCTCCCGTCGTGAAATCGCGCACGCACAGCAGATATGCCGGTTTCGCGCCGTCGGGAAGCTCGTAGCAGGGATATGGGAGATTGGAGGCGTAACCGTCGCCCACGGCTCCGAAAATCTGCATCCATTTGGCCTGAAGCCTTGAATCGGCGGCGACGTTCGACGTCCCTACCATACGCGTCTGGAACGTGCCCAGAGAGGTCTCCTCGCTTCCCAATCCGTTGTCAAACCACATAGAGAAACGGTCGCCGTCGAAGTTGTAGAAGTTGAATCCGCCGTATTCCTTGTTGATGTCGTATACGTGCTTTACGTCCTTCGTTCCGTTGAACGTAGGCCATTTCGACGGATTGTAGGTCGCCTCCGGAAGCCCTGTCGCCCAGAACTCCGACGGAATCTCGACGTCGTAGGCGCGGACCGCCGTCACCTCGTTCAGGTCGTAGACCGCCGACATCATCGCGATAGTGTCGGCTTTCGCCTCGTCAAACCGCTGAGTGTCGCACATCAGCACCGGATACATTATGGCGTGCTTCCCGTAACCCAACATATCATCGTATGAATGTGAGTACCTTTCCGCTTTCTTGCCGTATCTGAGCTGGAAGAAACGCTCGTTCCCCTGATTGTCGCAGGGGTTATAGACAATCCATTCCATATTATAGAACGGCACTCTGCGTCCCTCGATGTATCCGTAGTCGTCTTTATTCATCTCTATGTGATAGCTGCACCCTTCAAATAAATCGACTTCTTTGGATATATATGAAATATTGCGGTCACATTCACAAAAGAATTCGAATTGATTTTTTTCCTGACGTAAGTCCCTCTACCTTGTATTTTAATTGTATAAAATTATAAATACATTGTTTGGCTTCAAAAATAACAGGAATACTATACCGCCAATTAGTCTCATTGCAACTAATTACATAGCCTTGAGCATACGGAACGTTATTGATTGTCAGATATAGCACTCCTCCGGTCATTTCCAAATCTGCAGAGAGTCGGCAAACACTCCCCTCATCGTATGGAGAAATGATTTCCTTTGACAATTCCGTCCATTTGTATTTTGAATTAAAATTGTTGTTGATATTCACGTTATCTAAAGACTCAGCAAATGCGAGGACACTTGTGAGCGACAGCATTAGAACTGCCAAAAATACTTTCTTGCTCATACCCTTAATAGTTTAAAATTGATTGATCAGACAATACCTCCAAATCCACTTCCTCTCCGATCCAAGACCACGGACGGATATCGTACCCCACTGATGTCACAACACAATGCTTAGCCTTCTCCTTGTCTATTTTCAAAGAATCCACATTGTTGATGTTTGATTTTTTGAGGTTTCTCTCAAGCTTGTGAAAGAATCGGTTGCCGTGGTCGTTCATATTTTTTTTCGGTATTAGAAGTTGCAGAGTCTAAAAATCGCTCAAAGATAATATGAATAATTCAAATATCAAAAAATTTTTAAATTATCTGCAAATTTAATTTTTAATATGCCGTTTTTCAACAAATCTCAAACACCTCTTATGTATGGATACGACAAATGCTGATGCTTCTTTTTGTCAAGAAACATCAGCTCTTTATCTATCAATAAATCTTTATTGTCTCTGTTAAGACAACGCTCCTTCCGGATCGCGTTTTATTTCGCCGGAGTCTGTGCCGGTGCCTGTGCAGGAGCGGCAGCCGGAGCCGTGGCGGGCGTGGCTGCAGGCATCGTAGTGGCTGCCGGAGCTTGCTGTATGCTCGATTTATTCGTCGGGGTCTTCACTGCAAATGAAGCGCAGATGCTTATCAGGCAAATGAAGATGGCAAGCGACCATGTAGCCTTCTCGATGAAGTCGGTCGTTTTGCGGTAGCCCATATACTGGTTGCCGGCTGAATAGTCAGCTGCCAGACCGCCACCTTTAGATTTCTGAATAAGAACTGCTCCGATGAGAAGCACACAAGCAATTACAATTAAAATGCTCAAAAAGATATACATTTCTATTAATCTTTTGTCAGTTATTTCTCAATTAATTTTCTGTTTGTTTAAAATCAGTTTCTTTAAAAAACGGATTTGGTCTGCAAAGTAAATACTTTTTTCCGGATTATTCAAATTTAAAGCAAGAATAATTTCAAGCGCCTTCTCATAATTCCCGTTTTTTATCATAATTTTGGCCAACGATTCCGAAAGAGCGGTGCTTTCGCCCCCCCTTTGGGGGGCAGTGTCGTCAGATATTGACGAAGTGGCATCCTCGGCAGTTCCCTCTTCATTTCCGGGGAGATGCGTCCCCGGAAGCGTTTCCCCTTTCTCTTCCGTTTCCAGAATTGTGGCGTAATCGACTGCCGGAGCAAACTCCAGCGGGTCAGGCTGTAAGGGAGCGCCGGCGCCAAACCGGTCGAGGAAATTGTCTATCGTGTCTTCAGTAGAGGGACGTGCTTCGTGCATATCGGGATAGAAATCGGCAAAGACATCGCCATCGGGTCCGAACAGATTCATAAGCGCGTCCGTGTCGCCTATATGCGCGGCGATACGCTGCTTGAGCTGCATACGCTCCCTTGGGTCGCGCACGCTTTTGAGCGCGACGACAGCCGGATAAATAAAATAAGGATACCGGTGAGCGAGGCTTGCGGCCAGTTCCGGGCTTACGCTTTCCGGATTGTCTAAAAGTCGATCTAAATCCATATTATATATTGATTTGGCGGGCTTACCAATTGCCCAAAGTAGCATTGAAAATCAGGTCGACAAGCTCGTCGGAAATCTGCTGGCAGAGGTCGTCCTGCACGTCGGTCAGCATAAGCGAACTGGAGAATTGCCGATAGGCTGAGAATGTCTGGTCCACGTTATTGGCCGAATTGCGGTGGTCGGTGTATTTCACGTGTACGCTTATTGTCAGACGAGTCTCGGTAGCGTAGGCATCCTCACCTACCGACTGAGGCGAGAGGGAATAGCCCGTTATCTCTCCCGTCAGGTCGCAGTCGGCGTTGCTGTCTACTTCCTGCAGGCGCGTCTGTCGGCTTATCGTGTTCAGCAGTTCATTCTCAAATGTCTGTTGAAGAGGGGGATACACCAGCGCCGCACGAATGGGGAATTCGCCGACATTGATTGTCTTATAGACGTCATAATTGATCGACGTGCCGTTGAAGCCGTAGGAGACGCATCCTGAGAAAAGGGGTATCAGCAGAAGCGTCAGCATAGCGTAGACGGCCTGACGAAGACGCGCGGGATTATGAGTCGATTTCTTCATCTGTAATGCCAAATTCTTTTATGCGGCGGTAAAGAGTCCGCTCAGAGAGAGCGAGGTCCTGCGCCGTTTTACGTTTATTGCCGTTGTTATGGCGCAATGCGCGCAAAATTTCGTCGCGACCCGACGAGCCGCTTCGCGACATATCCGTGTAGGAGCCGAAATCAGCCGAATTGTCGAAAGGATCGAAAGGAGTTTCCGGCATTCTTATTATGGAACGCACCGGCGACAGCTCCGGCTGTCCCTCTGTCCGTATCCCTGTCTCTACATTCAATTGTGCGCGCAACTCCTCAACTTCGCGTTTAAGAGAGATGAGAATATGCCATAGACGCTCGCGATCGGCCTCGTAGGTATGGGCGTCTTCCGCCTTTACCGGGCACCCGGCATCGCCCTTTCCCAACGGAAGGATATTGCCGAGGTCTACGCGCGTGATTGTCTGTCCTGCATTGAAGAGCGCCAGCTGCTCTACTGCGTTCTTCAACTGGCGTACATTGCCTGGCCAGCGGTAGGCGTGCATCAGCTGCAGTGCGTCGGCGCCGAATCGTATCGGCTCCGTCATAAATTTCTCCGCGAAATCCGATAAGAATTTCAGCGCCAAGAGGTCGATGTCGTCGCCACGGTCGTGCAAATTGGGCACGCGGATTATCACCGTAGAGAGGCGGTAATAGAGGTCTTCGCGGAATTTACCTTGACTGACGGCTTTCAGCAAATCGACATTGGTCGCCGCCACGATGCGCACGTCAGTGGTTTGCACTTTCGACGAACCCACTTTCAGGTATTCGCCGCTCTCAAGCACACGCAGCAACCTCGCCTGAGTGGTCAGCGGCAGTTCCGCCACCTCATCGAGGAAAATCGTTCCTCCGTTGGCCTCCTCGAAATACCCTTTGCGGTCGGAGATGGCGCCCGTGAACGATCCCTTCTCATGGCCGAACAGTTCGCTGTCGATTGTGCCTTCCGGGATTGCGCCGCAATTCACCGCTATATACTTCTTATGCTTGCGGCTTCCTGACTGATGGATAATCTTCGGAAACGACTCCTTACCTGTGCCGCTCTCACCATAGACCAGCACAGACAGATCAATAGGCGCCACTCTCACGGCGCGCTCAATCGCAGCATTGAGCGCAGGGGAATTTCCTACGATGCCGAATCGCTGTTTAACACGCTGAATATCAGACGACAATACTAAATCTTTAGCCATTTGAGATACAATTTCACAAGGCGCAGTAGCCGCACGACGCCTCTTCCAAGCTACAAAATTAGTAAATTTCCTTCATATTCATCCCCTTACCCTCCTAAAATTTGTGAACCCGCTCTAAAGATCGCTCTAAAGATACGAAGATAGGATGGGAAAGGATTATCGGCATTATTTGATTGATGCGCCGACACAGCGCAGGAAGCAGGCACTGGCACCGCTTGTAACGTTGCTTTCTGAAATACAGTTGAAGTCGAAAGAGAAATAGTTCATATCAAGTCCGATGCAGACAGTATTTGCATTGCCACCTTCATAGGTGCCGTCAGACATAACGATGCCGGTGGCTTTGTAGCGTGAATAATATATGGCTCCGGGACGGCGGAAAAGATCATAGAATAGAGGGGCGTTTTTGGTCAGGGATGTTTTACCGTCCGTTCCGTCTGCGAAGCTTGTGCGTCCGGCGCAATATCTCAATCTACCACCGTCGTTGTCGCGGCGATGGCCATATCCGGCTCTTCCGATGGGAAGGAATATACTGTGATAATTTTCCGGGTCGGCAGGATTGTTTCTGTCCCAGTAATATACGATAATCCCTCGCATGCCTCTTTTTTCCGTACCTTCGTCATAACGGCAATATTCGTAGGCATCGTGGATGTTGTCGGCAGTTTCAGTGGCGCCGTCGGCATACAGAACTCCGAATCCCTGCTGAATCTTTTGTGTCGGATCATAATACAGCTCTTCGAAATTTTTCATTGTCGCCACATTGTTGGTGGTAAACCCGGCGGCGTTATGCGTGAATCCCGAGGCATTCCATGCCTTTTTTGTATTTTCGTCTTTGGTGCGGCTGGCGTTGGCGATATAAAGATTGCCGACAGCATTCTTGTAGAATGTTTCCGGGAGCATGGGAAGGTCGGTGTAGGGCTCATTAGATGCGACGTCGATGGGAGTAGATATATTGCCGAATTTGAAGAGTGACCCTTCGTCGCGAGGGTCGGTCGCCTCGACTCCGTCGGCTACCAGATTGAAGGTGCGCCATAGCGTAGAGTTGCTACCGATTGTGACGGGATTATATCCCTGACGGACGAATATTAAGTGTACGCAGGAATAATTGTTGTATCTGATACGTATGACGGCATTTCTGACGCGATCGTCACGATTCATTTTATTGAATCTGACAGTGAAGTCGATGGCGCTGTTGGAAGGGCCTTTAATGGTCTGTCGGCCGTTGAGGTTGATGAAGTTGGCATCACCGAGCACTTCAGCCATCCACGGTCCGTCAGACTCCACATCGATGAAATCGCGGGAATCTTCGCTTTCACGCTCTTTGAGAATTACGTGGAAATTCTCATTGTTTTTCGCGCGGCGATAGATAGCCTTAGGGTTTACAATTCGTTTCACCTGCTCCACTCGCACCACCTCCGAGTGGGCCGACACTGTTCCGGTAATCTTATTTTTCACATTGACCGTCAGCTTCACGTATGCAGAACGCGTACTCCCCTCGAAGGGATTATTGCCTGTATAACCTGATTTTTTAACGAGGTTTTTAGCACGAGTGAAAACGGGGATATTAAAGGTAACAGCATTGCCGTTAGCGTCTTTTTTCATCGTATATTGCTCGCGACCGGAACCTCCTGTATCGCCTGATGCGAATTCATAATGAGCTTTGCTTCTGTCCACGGGATTTGAGCTTGCGTCTTTTGACACGCCGTAGAAATAATTGTCATTGACGTAAGAGTCTGTCTCTCGCGTATAGTTGAAGTCTGCGTCATTAGTTTGAGTGGTTTGTTTATACGTTAGATTGACGACGTTAGTAGCGCGCAAAGAGAGAAAACCGCCTCCAAGATACTGTGGACGCCCCGCGAATTGGCCGGAAGTATATTTCACCCGGCCGAATTTGTCTGCGTATTTATTGGGGTGTTCGCGCAAGTCGGCGTCAATGGATTTGCCGCCCGTAACGGGATATTGCGTATCAATGGTGCTTGAGGCATAAGTGAGGTCGTTATC